>DATBIE010000141.1:0-7274 GCA_036557105.1 Terriglobales bacterium | reverse complement strand
AGGGCGCGGTTGTGCCCAATGCCAGCGTCACCATTACTAACACTGATAGAAACGCAGTCATTCGCACGGTAAAGACCGGAGATGCAGGACAGTTCGCAGCGCCCCTGTTGCCGGTCGGGCATTATGCGCTGACGGTGGACGCTCCGGGCTTTCAGAAGTATGAGCAGGCAGGAATTACGGTCAATCTGGGTGACCACCTGACTTTCTTTCCCACTCTAAACGTGGGTTCCTCCTCGCAGACTGTCTCCGTGGAAGCGAATGCAACTCAAGTTAACCTGCAATCCGTAGAGGCCTCTGGCCTGGTGAGTGGCACTCAAGTTCGAGAGCTGGCACTCAATGGCAGAAATTGGGAGCAACTGGTAACCCTCGTCCCCGGAGTTTCAGATGCCGGGAATGCCGATACGCTTTACGTAGGCGCGTTTGCTCCCCAGGGCACGAATCTGGTGACCTTCTCGATCAATGGTGGACGACGTGAAGAAAACAACTACATGATCGATGGCTTCGATAACATCGATCGCGGCTCGGGTTTGACTCTGCTGTCATTCCCCAGCGTGGATGCTATTTCCCAGTTTTCAGTGATTCGCAGCCAATATGCTCCCGAATATGGTCGTGCGGCCAGCGGCCAGGTGAATGTGATCACGAAATCGGGCACCAGCAGCCTGCATGGCAGTCTCTACGAGTTCCTCCGCAACGATACCTTCAACGCGAACAATTACTTCGCGAAACAGAGTCAACTTGTCAAAGGGCTGCCAAACAGAGCGCCTCTGCTGCGCTATAACGATTTCGGTGGCACCATCGGAGGGCCGGTTTGGATCCCAAAGATCTATGAGCAGAAAAACAAGACGTTCTTTTTCTTCTCGGAGGAAGCAAGAAGGAACCTTACTTTCTCGAACCCCGTGGGGACAGTACCTACGACAGGTATGTTGACGGGACAATTTCTGCATCCCGTGTGCACCGCATTTGATGCGAGCAATAGCTGCACGGCCACTGGAACATCGATCTCAACCATCGACCCGGTCGCTCAGGCCTATATTAAAGACATCTTTTCGAAGTACCCTCAACCTAACAATCCAGCGGTTAATCCCTTCTCGGTAGTCTCAAGCGTACGCGGAATCTTCAACTTCCACGAAGAGATCTACAAGATCGATCACACCGTAAACTCTAAACTCTCTCTCAGTGGCAAGATTCTGCGCGACACTATTCCAACCCGCGAATCCGGCGGCCTGTTTACGAATATCCCGATCGACGATATTGGCTCCACGAATACCAATTCTCCGGGGCATAACTACACTGTGCGCGCGACACTTACTTTGAGTCCCACCTTCTTGATTGAGCCTGCGTACGGCTATTCCTACGGCGCGATTCTGAGCGTGCCCGACAACCTGCTCAGTACGAAGAATTCGCCTGACATTGCAAGCGCTATCACATTGCCTTTCTCGACGGTTCTCGGCCGCGTTCCAAACCTGACACTCACCACCGGCGGCACTGGTCCTCAGACGTTCGGTCCGTATAACGACTACAACATCAATCACAATGCACTGGTAAACGTCACTAAGGTGAAGGGGAACCACACGATCAAGTTTGGCGCCACTTACTACCATTATGAAAAACACGAAAATGCCGGCAGCGGGAACCAGGGCGTTTACGCGATGAACAACAACGGCGTACCAGCAGGCACGCTCGACTTTGAGCAGGCTTGGGCCAACTTTCTGCTGGGGCGAGTGGGGACCTTCACGCAAAGCTCGCTCGACCTGACTGCGGATATTCTGGACAATCAGTTCGAATACTATGCGCAGGATAGCTGGCGCGTGAAACCGAACCTGACGTTAACGTACGGCTTCCGGCATTCCTTCTTCAGACAGCCGTATTCCGGGAACGGAATTATGCAGAACTTCTATCCTGCAGCCTACGATCCGGCAAAGGCGCCATGTATCACTTCAACTGGCACCATTGACGTAACCAAGAGTCCAACTGGAACTCTAACCAGCGCCTGCAATCCGAATTACGATCCGCTCAACGGATACATCTTCGCCCCGGGTCAGGCTCCGGCGGGAGTTACCGGCCACGTTTCTCCCTGGGGTAACAAGATGGGACCGGAGTATAACCGTGCCATCGCTCCTCGACTTGGCGTGGCTTGGGACCCGTTCGGTAAAGGCACGACATCGATCCGTGCCGGATTCGGCATGTTCTATGACAGTGGAAACATCTTCGGAAACGCGGAGAACGATGTCTTCACCGGTATCGGATACCAGAACAACGTTTCGTTCACCAATGTCACGTTTCAAGATCCGACCGGCGGAGCGCCTATTCCGTCCACCGGAATCACGCCGAACATCACTCAACTGCAGTCGCGTATTGACACCAATTACAAATCGCCGTACACGCAGCAGTGGAGCCTTGATGTGCAGCACATGTTGCCGTCCGGGTGGCTGTTTGATGTTGGCTACTACGGACAGAATGGCATTCACTTGCCCGGTTTCTTCGACAACAACCAGACGCCTGAAAATTCCTATCTACAATGTACAGACGCTACGCCCTGCATGAGTGGGCCGAACGTCATCAGCTTTACACAACACCCGTCAACAGGGCCTGCTTTCGTCGGCGTTACCAGCGCGAACACGAATCTGTTGAATGCGCTGCGGCCGTTCATCGGGTACTCCGGCGGCAATGCAGTCCGGGGTATCTACACTGAGAACTACAATGCACTTCAGACGCAAGTGCAGAAGCAGTTCAGTGGTAACACTACCATCAACATCTCTTATACCTGGAGCCATGCTCTAACCACTTACGTTGCGGACCGGTCAACCGGTAGCATCATGCCGGTGCAGGGCCATCTCCGCGACAATAACTACGGACCCGGGATCGGAGACCGCCGGCACGTGTTGACGGCGAATTTCGTGTGGGAGATACCCTGGCTCAAGAACCAACCGGGATTCCTGGGCCATGTGTTAGGTGGTTGGGAGTTTTCTGGAATCCAAACCTTCCAGACCGGCTTGCCGGGCAACGTTACGCAAGCAGTATTCGATCCCACTGGCGCAGGCTGCCTAGGCCCTTCCCCTTGCTCGTTGCGGCCCAACCAGGTCAGCGATCCCAACTCCGGCGCGCCGCACACATTCGAGCACTGGTTCAGCCAGTCTGCGTTCGCAACACCGAGCGTGGGACAAACCACAATTCCAACCGCCCGTCCTGGGGCAGTACGTTTGCCCGGCTTCTGGCGCTCCGACCTGGGCCTGTTCAAGAACTTTAAAATTGGCGAACAGTTGACGTTCCAGTTCCGGGGAGAGGCATTCAATGCCTTCAACCACACAAACCCGATTTGCTGCGCTTCCTTAACCAGCACGAACACCTCGTCGTTTGGGGTGATCACCTCCGCGCGTGATCCACGGACGCTGGAGCTGGGAGCGAAGTTGTTGTTCTAGGTCGGATTGCAAACTATTAAGCCCACCGGAAACGGTGGGCTTTTTTGTGTGTGTGTGCCGGGTCCCACGGCGGTCTCGAATAAGTCTCTCAAGAACATGCATTTTCTGCCGATGTGAATTGAGGCCCGTTGCTCTCCTTCAAAGGGCCATTCGTCGGAGGACGCATGCGCTCTTACTTGGCGGATCCATCAAAGCAAAAAGACAAAAGGCAGAGCCCGAAGCGGGTGGGTCGTCGCTTGTTACTGTGGAAAACACTGTGCGTCTTCTATCTTGTCGTTGGAGTTGCAATTCAAGTTCAAGCGGCAGAAGTGGTTGGAGACGGGCAAGCGTCTGATGTAAGTGGCGCGGCGCCGCTGAAGCAGCTGAGTCTCGCGCAACTCGGTAATCTCGAAGTAACTACAACATCGAAGGAACCGGAGGAGGTTTGGAAAACACCTGCGGCAATTTATGTATTGACGCAGGACGATATTCGGCGATCGGGAGCGACGAGCATTCCTGAAGTGCTGCGCCTGGTGCCGGGAGTGGAAGTTGCACAAGTGAATTCAAACATCTGGTCGGTGGGAATACGCGGATTTGGGAGCGCGTTTTCGAAATCGGTGCTGGTGATGATTGATGGGCGAAGCGTCTATACACCGATGTTCGCCGGAGTGTATTGGGATGTGCAAAACGTAATGTTGAGCGACGTGGAGCGGATCGAAGTGATTCGCGGGCCGGGCGGCACGATCTGGGGATCGAATGCGGTGAACGGCGTGATCAACATTATTACCAAGAGCGCGGAGCATACTCATGGGAGTTACGCTTCTTACGCCGGCGGGAACATTGAACAAAGTTCAGGAGCTGTGCGTTACGGAGGAGCTTATGGGGCGATGGATTATCGCGTCTATGCGATGGGTTTTGGCAGAAGCCCCGAATTCCATCCGGATGGCGACAATTACGACGCGTGGCAATTGGGACAAGCAGGCTTCCGAACCGATTCACGGCTGAGTGACCGCGATACCCTTACGCTACAGGGTGATCTCTATAAGGGCAGCGTCGGGCAGCAAGTTAGCGTTGGCGTGCTTTCACCGCCGGCGCAATTGAACCTGGAGGGCACGGAAGATCCTTCGGGCGGCAACCTGCTGGCGCGCTGGCGGCGCAATTTGAGCGACCGCTCGGACATTCAAGTGCAGGGCTACTACGACAGAACATATCGTGTAGGCCCGCAACTCGGCGAGAGCAGAAATACGTTCGACCTGGATTTTATTCATCGTTTCCTTATCGGCGATAGAAATGAGGTTATCTGGGGCGCTGGGGCACATTGGAGCCCGAGCAAGTTCATTGAAGTTGTTCCGACTACGGCATTTGTTCCGGCGCATGAAGATGACAACCTGTACAGCACGTTCGTGCAGGACCAGATTGCATTACTGCAGAACCAGCTCTGGCTTACTCTTGGGTCGAAGTTCGAGCACAATATTTATACCGGCTGGGAGAACGAACCCAGCGCGCGACTTTTGTGGACGCCGACTTCACACCAGTCGGTGTGGGCGGCAGTTACGCGGGCAGTACGCACGCCATCGCGCATCGATGAAGATTTGCAGCTAACTCAGGTGGCCCCGGCAGCGATTCCGATCTTTGTATGTGTTTGCGACGACGGTAAGTTTCAATCGGAGAAGTTGCTCGGTTACGAAACCGGCTACCGGAGACTTATTACTTCGAAGTTCTACGTCGATTTTGCCGCGTTTCACAATAAGTACAACGATCTCGAGAACTTTGGCGACGCTTCGGTCGCGCTCCTGACTTCACCGCCGCCGCTGGACATCCTCATCTCGTTCCCATTTGCCAACGGGATCATGGGAACGAGCAATGGCGGAGAAATCGCGCCAGATTTTCAGCTGAACAGAAATGTGGAACTGCGGGCGACATATTCCTACACGAGTTTGAATCTGGAGGACCGGATCACCCGCACGAACACCTCCGACGTGCAAACGGATGAGGGATCGAGCCCGCATCATGAAGGAACCATTCAGGCGTTATTGAATCTGCCCAAAGGCTTCGAATTCGATCCGACATTCCGCTATGTGGGCGCGCTGCCGGTACAAGGCCTGCGTTCTTACTCGACCGCTGATGCACGGGTGAGCTGGCACTTTACGCGAGAGATGACGCTTTCGTTGACCGGGCAGAATCTGCTCCAGCCACGGCATGCGGAATCGGGTCCGGTGCTGATTGAAAGGGGCGCTTACGCGCAGATCACGTGGAACAAGCCTGCCGAATGAACGCCAATGGTCGGGAACTGATTGTGGGTTGGTGGGGTCGGCGTAGTCGTGTGTTCGCTAACATCGCGGCGATATGCTGCGCAGTGTGCGTCACCAGCCTTGCTGGACAATCGCAACCTTCCGAATACGAGGTTGAAGCGACTTATCTTTATCATTTCAGCCATTTCGTCGAGTGGCCCGCGGTGCTTCGGCAAAGCGATGCGGGGACATTCTCCATTTGTGTGCTGGGACAAAATCCCTTTGGACAGGCGTTGGCGGAAACGGTGGCAAACGAGAACATTGATGGTAAGAGCGTAATCGCCAAACAGGTGCCGACCGCGGACGATGCCGCAGGGTGTCGCGTACTGTTCATCAGTTCTTCCGAGGAGCGGAAAGTCAAGCAAATCCTCGCCACGCTGAGCAATGCCAGCGTGCTTACGGTCAGCGATCTTCCGCGCTTCACGGAACGCGGTGGGATGATCCAGTTCGTGGTGGAGGGCAGTCACGTACGCTTTCAGGTAAACGTGGTGACCGCAAAGCGCGCAGGCCTGGTCATGAGCTCGGAACTGCTCAAGCTGGCGGCCGGAGTGCGAAACAATTTCGTCTTCGGAAATTGAGGGCAATGTCTGGGTTTCACAATTCCTCGATCGCGGGAAAACTCGCACGGCTGAATGTGTTTGTCAGCGGCGCTGCCCTGCTGCTCGCATGCGCAGGCTTCTTCATCTATGACTACTACAGTTTTCGCGCGGACATCGTGCGCAACCTGGGAATGCAGGCGCAGATTATCGGAGCAAATTCGATTTCCGCCTTAGTATTCGATGATGCGCGCTCGGCGGAGACCACGCTATCGGCGCTGAAAGCCGCGCCCCATGTGATGTTGGCCGAGATTCTGAAGCCTGACGGACAAACGTTCGCCAGTTACAAGAAAAACCGCGCAATCGTCTGGACCGGCCCACGGTCACTGCCGGCGTATAAAGCTCAAATGCATGGATTCCGCGAGCAAGAAGTATTTCTGGTACGAGCGCTGTCGTTTGAAGGAAGAAACATCGGAACCGTCTGCATTCTGGCGGACCTGGGAGAGGTGAGGCATCGGGAGAAGAATTTTGTATTGCTGGTAGGCACGGTACTGCTGGCTTCGCTCGGCGCGGCGATGTGGATTTCTGCGGTCGCGCGCCGTTCGATTGCCGACCCCATTGTGCAATTGTCGAAAGTCGCGCGGGTGGTTTCGAGAGAGAAGAACTATTCCGTACGCGCGGCAATCGCAGGAGACCACGATGAGGTCTCGGGACTGGTTGCGACATTTAATGAAATGCTCGAAGAAATTCAAAGGCAAGACGCCGCCTTGCGGAATGCGCACGACGAACTGGAGCGCCGGGTGCAGGAGCGTACTGCCCAGCTGAACGCGGCCAATGCTGATCTCGAGGCATTTTCGTATTCGGTATCGCACGACTTGCGCGCGCCGCTGCGGCACATCACCGCCTATTCAAAGATGATGGACGAAGAATTTGGAACGACGATGGATGCCGGCGCGAGGAACTATCTGCAGCGGATTCAGGACCGCGCGAAAACCATGGCAGCGTTGATCGAAGACTTGCTGAACATGGCGCAGATTGGAAAAAAGCAA
>DATBIE010000140.1:0-9633 GCA_036557105.1 Terriglobales bacterium | reverse complement strand
GACGAACAGCCTCGGGATTCCATCTGGGTCACCTCAATTACGGTTTTGGAAGTGCGGTTCGGACTTGAAGTGATGCCCGCCGGGAGAAAACGCGCAGCGTTGCTACGAAGGTTCGATTCCCTGCTGGACGCAATCGGAGGTCGAATTGCTGCGTTCGACGCCGAAGCAGCGGAGCACGCCGGAAGCTTAATGGCCAGGCGCCAGCGGGAAGGTCGACCAGTCGAATTGCGCGACACGATGATTGCTGGAATCATGCTGGCGCGTCACTCTATCCTTGCCACCCGAAATACAACACACTTCCAAGATGCAGGTATTTCGCTGGTAAACCCTTGGAGTGAATAGCGTTCGGTAAATAGTCGTTCGGCGAAGTAGCTGTTCGTGGGTAGGTGAAACGATGTACCTCCTGAGTTGATTGCGACCAGCAGCTTCCAACAGCAGCAGCCTTTCTGCCATCCAAATATTCAGATATGCTGGAAACTACCATGTATGTGAAGTGTACCCACTGCGGGTATGACAATAGTCCGGAGTACCGTTTTTGCGGAATGTGTGGGGCATCACTGGCTCGGCCTCCGGCGACTCAGGCCTCTCCGGTGCAGGAGACGCATCGCTCCGCGAATGGCGGGAATGGGAAAGCGGAAGAGGTCCACGGCCCATCATTCCTCGGACTAAGCGAAGACCCGAAAGTCGAATTTCACTATCTTTACGAAGATGAGCAGCCGCGGGGCAGAGTGGGTCTGCTAGTTTTTATATTGATATTGCTCGCAGCGGGCGGTTTTCTCGCGTGGCAGTGGCGAAACAATGGATTCCCGTTCAACCGGCTGTCAACAACCGCGAACAACTCCGGAGCACAGACTTCAGCTTCTCCGTCCGAAGGCGCTCCTGCCCAGAACCAGGACCAACAGCCGCAAACTAACAAGCCGATGACTGGCGTGGGCGATGTCTTGCCGACTGAACCGGCTGCCCAGAACCAGACTCCAGGTAAGCCGACCGAGAGCGACATTCCGCCAGCGAACGGTCAGCCAAATCAGGCAGAACAACAAAATCAATCAACGCCAAATCAAGCCCAGCAGAATCAAGCGGCGCAGAACCAGGCCACACCGGCCGCGAATACTAATGCATCTGCAGAGCAAAATTCAGCTTCGGAAGATACGTCCGGAAAGCCTGAAAAGGCGGAAGAGGCCAAGGCAACACCACCGCCGGGAATCAGCGAGGCTTCGCGCGTCGCGAAAGAAAAACGTAACACTACGCCCAAGCCCGCCCCGTCACGTCCCGCAGAAGTAGCGACACCAGGTTCGGAATATGCCAGCATGGAGCTCATGGGCGAAAAGTACCTGTATGGGAATGGTGCTCCGCAGAATTGCGCACGAGCTCAAACCAGCCTGCAAACCGCGGCGACGCATGGCAACAGCAAGGCGCAGACGGTACTCGGCACAATGTACGCTACCGGCCACTGTGTCGGTCGCGATCTCCCAACGGCTTATCGATGGTTCGCGCGGGCGCTACATCAGGAGCCGCAGAACAGCCGTATTTCACAGGACCTGCAGGTGCTATGGCGGCAGATGACGCCGCAGGAAAAGCAACTCGCCATGGCTGGCAGTCACTAACCTCGAATGGCGCGGACACTCCTGTCCGCGAGACGTAGGCCCTCCAGGTTCCCTGCTGGCCGCATTTTTTTCTTCCCTTTTAAAATATCCGCGCCCCACAAACGTCTTCACAGTAGATGACGGCGTTTACCATCGACGCGATGACAGCGGAACAAGATCAACAGATCTCGGTGGCCTTTCAGCAGCAGCGGTCACGCCTGCGAAACTTCATCCGCTCGCGCGTGCCAGATTCCGAAGACGTTGAGGACATTCTGCAGGACGTGTTCTTCGAGCTGGTAGAGGCGTACCGGCTCATGAAACCAATCAGGATGTTAGGCGGATGGCTCTTCCAGGTGGCGCGCAATCGGATAACCGACCGCTACCGGAGGAAGAAAATCGAATCGATCTCAGAAGCCAATCCTGTTGCCCACGACGAAGAGGAGGATTTGACGTCGATTTTGGATCTGCTTCCCTCGCCTGATGCTGGGCCGGAGGCGATCTATACCCGCTCGGTTCTGGTCGAAGAAATTTTAGAGGCCCTTGAGGATCTGCCAGATGAGCAAAGCGCGGTATTCATTGCTCACGAGATTGAAGGCCGTAGTTTTGCCGAGCTTGCGGCGGAGAGCGGGACCAGCATCAATACTTTGCTTTCGAGAAAGAGGTACGCAGTGCAGCACCTGCAGCGCAGATTGCGTTCGGCATACAAAGATTTCTTGCAATGATTTCAGGAGAAGAAGCTATGGCACCACGGTGGGCAGTAAAGATAGTGAAAATATTTGTGCTTGCGATCGTGTTTCTCGGGATTTTTGTCATTGGATTCGGAGCGGCAGTACAGCACCTCTGGAACTGGCTGCTTCCTTCTATTTTCGGATTGCATACGATCAGCTACTGGCAGGCCGTCGGACTTCTTGGCCTTAGCTGGCTCTTGTTTGGTGGACCACGCGCCTGGATGGGGCCACGCATGTACCGCCGCCAGCACATGCGCGAGCGCTGGGGACGAATGACTCCGGAACAACGGGAACAATTTCGCGCGGCTATGCGGGGACGATGCGGTCATTTTGGAAGTTCAGCCGCGGAATCAAAGGCATAGCGACCCGGAACGGATGTTGCGGCTGTGGAACTGCTAGTCCCAACTTCCCAGCCGCAACGCCAAATTCACGGCTGCTCCACTTTCAGATTGTTGGTTACCGAAAACACTCCCGAAACACTATTCGCTCTTATTCCGGCCGTGTTCTTGTCCGCTTCGCTGTCAACCACGCCGTCTAGCGTAACGTGCCCATTCTTCACGATGATGCGGATGGGCTTAATGACCGGCATGTCATATTTCTGTAAGGATGAGAATCCGTAAATCGCGAAATACAACTTGCGCCGGAGCTGGTTGTCCATCGGCGAAACCGGCAGCACTTCGATCTGATTGTCGACTTTTTCGACGCCTTCAATCTGCTTTACTACATTTCCGGCATCCGACTTAAGCGTGGGATTGGTGACCTGCCCCATCAATGTAACGTTGTATCCGTCCACCTTGTAGTACATATCGTCGAAGACGGTCAAGTACGGAAGCATCAGTAGCTGGTGGCGGACCTCTTTCTGGATTCGTTGCTCTGCGGCTTGCGGAACCTGATTGTCCTTTTGGACGGCTTGGGTATTTTGTTGTGCCCACGCCGAGGTCAACAGCAGCAGAGCTGGGAGCACAAACAGTTTAGCTTTCATTAAAATCCTCCTCTGATTAAAGCAAAGCGCAGAAGTAGGATGATGAACCGCTGACAAGGGATTACTGCCGAACGAGGAAAGTTCTTATGCTTCTTCTTGTTCTTTCAATTTGGCAAGAACACTGAAATCTTCGAGCGTCGTGGTGTCGCCCTTCACCTCGCCATGGGTTGCGAGTTCGCGCAGAAGACGTCGCATGATCTTGCCGCTGCGCGTTTTAGGTAAGGCATCTGTAAACCGAATATCGTCAGGCTTGGCCAGCGCGCCGATCTCCTTTGTCACCCATTTGCGCAGGTCTTCTTTCAGCTCCGGAGTTGGCTTACGGCCGCCTTCGAGTGTCACGAAGGCAGCAATTGCCTGGCCTTTCACTTCATCTGGACGGCCCACCACGGCGGCTTCAGCTACATAGTCATGTGCCACCAGCGCTGATTCCACTTCCATCGTGCTCAGGCGATGGCCGGAGACGTTGATGACGTCATCAACGCGGCCCATGATCCAGAAGTAGCCGTCTTTGTCTTGACGTGCGCCGTCGCCGGTGAAATACGCACCCGGGATCTGCGACCAGTATTGCTTCACATACCGGTCAGGGTCGCCATAAATTGTTCGCAGCATCCCTGGCCAGGGCTGCTTCAGGACCAGATAGCCACCCGCACCCTGGGGTACAGGTTGGCCGTCCATGGTGACGATTTCGGGAACCACTCCCGGAAATGGCTTCGTGCCCGAGCCGGGTTTTGTCGCGATTGCTCCCGGCATCGGCGAAATCATGATATGGCCGGTTTCGGTCTGCCACCAGGTATCGACAATCGGACAGCGATCATGACCAATGACTTCTCGGTACCACATCCACGCTTCGGGATTGATCGGCTCGCCGACCGTGCCGAGCAGACGAAGGCTGTCGAGCTTATGTTTATTCGGCCACTGATCTCCCCATCTCAGAAATGTACGAATGGCGGTTGGAGCGGTGTAGAAGATACTGACCTTGTGCCGGTCGATGATCTGCCAGAAGCGATCGGGCTCAGGAAAATTAGGAGCGCCCTCGTACATCAGACTGGTGGCGCCATTCTGAAGCGGACCATAGACGATATAGCTGTGACCCGTGACCCAGCCGATATCCGCCGTACACCAATACGTGTCTTCCTCGTGCAGATCGAAAACCCATTTTGTCGTGATGTATGTTCCAACGGAGTAGCCGCCGGTCGTGTGTACAACGCCTTTAGGCTTCCCCGTGGTGCCTGACGTATAGAGGATATAGAGCGGATGCTCGGCATCGAGCGGCTCGGCTGGGCACTCGTCGGAGGCCTTCGCCATTAACTCGTGCCACCAATGATCGCGCCCGGATTGCATGTTAATCGTTGTGCCCGTGCGCTTGTAGACGACAACATTATTTACAGTTGGGCAGGACTTCAAAGCTTCTTCAACTGCCGGGAAGAGCTTCACTTCGGCGCCACGCCGATACGCACCATCCTGAGTAATGACCGTATTCGCCTGTGAGTCGTGAATGCGATCGACGAGCGCGTGAGAGGAGAACCCACCGAAGACCACTGTATGCGGCGCACCGATTCGCGCGCACGCCAGCATCGCAACCGGCAGTTCGGGAGTCATACCCATGTAGATCGCGACACGGTCGCCTTTCTTAACGCCCAGAGACTTCAAAACGTTGGCGAACTTCTGCACTTCGCGGTGTAGCTGCTGGTAGGTGAGCGTTCGCACCTCGCCGGGCTCACTTTCCCAGATGAGCGCGGCTTTGTTTTTGCGAGAAGTTTGCATGTGTCGGTCAAGGCAATTATAGGAGAGATTGATCTGGCCGCCGACGAACCATTTTGCCCAGGGATTTTTCCACTCGAGAACTGTGTTCCATGGTTTGAACCAATGCAGTTCAGAAGCAATGCGTGACCAGAATTTTTCTGGCTGCTCTACCGACTCGCGGTAGATGCGCTCGTAATCCTCAACGCTCTTGATGTGCGCAGACCGCCGAAATTCCTCAGATGGCTCGAACTTGCGGGCCTCCTGGAGGACGGAATCGATGCTGGAATTGTGTGCAATTGCCTTCTCTGCCATCACGGCCTCGCGTTTTCAGATTGGACGCAGCACTGCATTTTACCGTGTTGTTCGGGGTAGGTGCAGGTCAACTCCGCATCATTCGGCATTCGCCTCATGTCTGATCTGCCCGTCTTGAACCAATCTCGTCTGTCTCAATATTTTTTGCAGTTCCCTTCTGAGGCCGGTATCTGGGTGCGGACACGTGAATCATGGCACTATATTGTACGGGCTGCCATAACTGGAGACGGCAGTGCACTCGGTCTAGGCATGTCGTGAAGTCTCTAATAAACTTTTCGTCATCTTGGAGGAACATTTGAGCGCTGTGCAATATCGCGAAAGAATTACTGGGGTCCTCAATCGTATCTGGGAGACGCAAATCACAAACATCGAAAAAGCATCGGCAGTCATGGCCGACTGTATCGCACGCGGCGGACTTGTGCATTTGTTTGGTAGTGGGCATTCTGTTCTTCCCGTGCAAGACATGTTCCCGCGTTATGGCGCCTATCCGGGATTTCGGCCGCTGATGGACATGCGGTTAATGTGGACCAATGTGATCGGCTCGGGAGGAGCCAAAGGCCTCTTGTGGCTGGAGCGACGAGAGGGTTACGCCGCCGCGGTACTTTTCGAAAATGAACCGATCCGCAGCGGCGACGTGATGCTGGCGTTTTCTCATGGAGGACTTAACGCCGCCGCGATTGAAGTGCTGATGGAGGCGAAAAAACGTGGCCTGGCAACAGTGGCGGTCACTTCCCTCGATAACTATCGAAAGCGGCAAGCCATGCATTCATCAGGAAAAAAGCTTCCTGATGTTGCCGACTATGTAATCGACAACTGTATTCCAGCCGAGGACGCCCTGGTGAGCGTACAAGGATGGAAAGCTCCCGTTGCTGCCGGTTCGACTGTCTCAACCGTCACCATTGCCATGGCGATCATCGCTCAGGTAGCTTCTGAGCTTGCCGCGAAAGGCGTTAATCCGCCAGTTTTTGTTTCGCCCAACGTTGCCGGGATACCCGCTGATAACAACAATCGCGTTTACGAAGAGTACGAACGCTCTTTGAAACGCTAAATCAGGAGTCGAATCTGCGAACACGCCACCTTTTCGTCACCGCCTGTGCCGGAATGCTTGTCTTCGGAATTGTTCTCGCAATACTTGGAACCGTGTTGGGCTTGCCGGCGATGCGAGAGCGGATGCGTATCGATCTTTCTGAGCAGGGCACACTCTTTCTGCTGCTCTACTTAGGCATCTTCTGCGCTTCTCTGATCGTCGGTCCACTCATTGACTACGTTGGTAATAAGGCAAACCTGGTCGTTTCTTCCGCAATGGTTGCGGCTGCGATGGTGTGGTTTGCTCTGGCGCATTCCTTTGCGTCCGCAGGCGGAGCGGCCGTCTTGCTGGGATTGGGTGGAGGCGGCCTGAATACCTGTGGCAATGCGCTGGTGTCAGATATTTATGGTAATGATCGCGGCCCCATGCTGAATTTGCTCGGGATCTTCTTCGGCGTTGGTGCACTTTCCGTCCCTTTGCTCGCAGCCAGCATTGAAGGGCGATTCACTATTCCCCAATTGTTCTTCTTCTGCGCCATTCTGGCTGCCGCCACTGCTCTCGGATTCGCTCTGATTGCTTTTCCACCGCCGAGAGCCAGCCAGGCATTTTCGTTACGTGCCTTGATCAGTGTTGCCAAATATGAAGGTGTGCTCTTGCTCGCGTTCATCTTGTTTTTGGAATCAGGCAATGAAGCATGCATTGGCGGATGGACGTCGACATACGTGAACGTTACAGGCTACTCCCCGAAGCTGGCGACGCTAGTTCTAGCTTCTTACTGGGGCGCTCTCATGGCGGGCAGAATGCTGGCTGCGCGGATACTTCGAGCAATCGGAAAATCTCAGCTGGTGCTGGCTGCTGCGGTGATGTCTATGGCAGGTTGCGCAATGCTGCTTTGGACACAGTCGCTGGGACTGTTGTTCGCGGGGACGGCCCTGATCGGGTTGTCCTACGGTCCAATTTTCCCCACGACCTTGGCCATCGCTGGCGACCGCTATTCAAAACAAGCCGGCACAGTATTTGGTCTTCTGTTTTCAATTGCGTTAATTGGAGGCATGCTTCTTCCCTGGAGCGTTGGACAAGTCTCACAGCACCTCAGCGTACGCGCAGGGATGATCGTGCCGTCGCTCGGCGCGGTTGCAATTGTTCTGCTCTCTGCAAAAGTTTTCTTGCACGACCGCAACGCCAGCGTCGTTAAAGCAGGTGAAGCGGCCTCTTTATAATTCTGCATTCGTTTGAGCTCTTGTGATTGTGAGGATCCACGGTGCCCAACGTTTTGGCGGTTGATCTCGGGGGAACAAAATGTTCGGTTGCGGTGGTGGATCGAAAGGGCCGCATTATCGTTCAGCGAACAGAGCCTGTTGATGTCAGTTCCTCCTCGGCGCCGGTTCACCAAATCGTCCAAATGGCGAAAGATATCGCACCAGGGCGAAGGCAGCGGCCGTTCGCAGCGGCCGGGGTCGCGGTACCTGGCCTTGTCCGCCGCAGTGGCAGCGTTTGGGCCCCGAACCTGCCTGGATGGGACCGCATGCCGCTCGGCAAACACCTTGCGAATTCCTTGAGGATTCCCGTGGTGGTCGAAAGCGATCGCAACGCCGCTCTGCACGGAGAATGTTGGCGTGGCGCAGGAAAGGGCAAATCCGATGTAATCGTAATGATGATCGGCACCGGAATTGGCGCCGGTATCATGAGCGGCGGCTACATCGTCCGTGGAGCACATGAACTCTCTGGTTGCGCAGGATGGCTGAGCGCCTTGATTGTCCACGACTCAAGTGCGTCAGTGTTGGGCGAACTGGAGTGCCATGCAGCGGGGCCTGGAATCGTGAACACCGCGCGGGCGCGACTACATCGCGGAGAAACAAGTAGCCTGTCGCGGTTCGATCCTGCGAAGATCACAGCTCGCGAAGTTGCCGCAGCGGCACGCGGAGGCGATCGTCTAGCTCTCGATGTTTTCAATCGAGCAGGCAGATTGCTCGGAATTGCAGTTGCGAATATGGTAAGCCTCTTCGATCCGCAAATCATAATTTTGGGAGGAGGAATGGCTACAGCAGCCGACTTGTATCTCGAATCCTTATGCAACACGATGCAGAAGCGGGCGCAGCCGCTCGCTGCTCGGCAAGTTAAGTTAGTTGTGAGTAAATTAGGAGAACGTGCAAATCTTTTGGGCTGCGCTCGTTTGGCGTGGCTTTCGTTGCAAAAACGCAATACTAGTAAGGGGAAGCGATGAATCGGCGCTCATTTGCTCAGTCCGTGGGAAGTGCGGCACTCCTGTCAGCTGTTCCGGGTTCAGCTCTGGCGCAAGACTCAGCCAGGCGAGGAAAACTGATGGCAATTGCCGCACATCCCGGTGACGGTATGTTTACCATGGGCGCTGTGCTCGCCGGCCATATCGAGAGCGGAGGTTCAGGTGTCTTGTTGAGTCTGTCCTTGGGAGAAAAGGGGGCTCCGAAGAACATTGCTGTGCCACAGTACGGAGCGATGCAACGAACAGCCACAGAGAAAGCGGCGGGACTCATCGGTGCGAAGTCGATCTTCTTTGACTATCCAGATGCTGAAATACCATTCAATGAAGAAAGCAGTCTGCGGGTTTGCGATGTTATCCGCGAGCAACAGCCAGATGTGGTGGTGACGCACTGGAGCGGGAGCTGGCATAAAGACCATCAGAACTGCCACTTGATCGTTCGCGATGCCATCTTCTACGCCGGACTCGGAACACTCACGCGAAATCGGCCGCCATATGCGGTTTCGAAAATCTTCTACGCCGAGAATTGGGAGGACGCCACCAACTTCGCGCCGGACACTTACATCGATATCGCTCCGGTTTACCAAAAATGGCTAGAGGCATGCGACTGCTATCCGATGTGGCGAGGACAAACAGGATTTTTCCGTTATAACGACTACTACAGCAGCCTTTCTGTCATGCGCGGCTGTCTCTCTGGTTTTAGCCATGCAGCGGCTCTGATGTCCGACGTCAATCAAAGGACGCAGCGCATTCAGACCCTCTGAATCTCGATCACCTCACATCCAAGATCGTGAACTATTGCGAAGCTTCGTTTGTGAATTGAAGCAGTGCCGCTACACCCTCGCGGAATTCTTCTTCCGGGACGATGAGGCTCAGCACCAGATATCCCTCGCTCGGGAAATCGTAGTAATGGCCAGGATGGACGAGAACGGAGTGTCGCTCCAGCAGGCCGACTGCGAAATCCTCATCGGATTGAGTCACGGGAATTCTCAGTACCGTGTACCATCCGCCTTGAATAT
>DATBIE010000139.1:0-6208 GCA_036557105.1 Terriglobales bacterium | reverse complement strand
GAGGCCGCTATGAACGAGGCTGGGATTCCCATCAACGACCAAAGGATTACATTCCAGCGTTCAAATACGAAGATCCCACACAACAAGTTCATCGTACGATTAAAGGGGGGTAGAGATCCAATAGAAGTCTGGACGGGTTCGACCAACTTCACGGCTTCGGGTTTTCTCGGACAGACCAATGTCGGACACCGCATAGCCGACGCCGAAACCGCCCAACAGTATCTAAATTTTTGGGAATTGTTGAAGACGGATCCCGATCTCGAGACTGCTCGGAATGAGCTCGCAGAGCTCACACCGAATCCAGCCGAAGCGATAAATGCAAATTCTGTGGTCAAGATGTTTTCACCGCGTACTAAGTCCGAAATGCTTGGGTGGTATGGTCGGCGAATGCTTAACGCTGCGAACTCTGTTTGGTTCACGGCTGCCTTTGGCGTCAGCAAGGATCTGGTCCAACCGCTTGCCGCAAAGCGCAATCAGATGCGCTTCGTTCTGATGGAAAAGCCGGTACCCAGAGAACAGAAAAGAGCCCTAACTGCCGACTTTAATCGCGTGATCCTGTCCTATGGCGTCCCGCTAGGAGAGATCTATCAAATCAGAAACGGAAGAGTCACAACTCGCAGAAGCATCCAAGAGTTCGAACTTGATAAATGGTTCTTCAAAGAGGAGCACTTTCGGCCGAAGAACGATGGGTTCGTGTTCTTTGTGCATACCAAATTTCTGTTGATCGATCCGTTATCCGATGATCCGCTGGTCTGTTCCGGCTCCGCTAACTTCTCATCGAATTCGCTGCTTCAAAACGACGAGAACATGTTGCTGATCCGAGGCAACACCCGTGTCGCCGACATTTACATGACCGAGTTCGACCGTATTTTCCGACACTTTTATTTCCGGGACATCGCTAATGAACTGGCCGGTTCTGCGACGAGCGATCAGGCCACCTCAATATTCCTCGACGAGACCGATGGGTGGTCCGAGAGCTATTTCAAACCTGGAACTCTTAAATGTAATAGACGGCTGATGTTCTTCGAGATGCCTACGGAAACCTGGTTCACTAATGCAGCTGCTACCGATGAGGAGACAGTAAGCAAGCCGACAAGAAAGAGATCGCGGGTTAAAAAAACACCAATTAGACGTACCGCAAAGAAAAGGACGCGAAGGCGTAATCAATCCGAATAATCTTCCGAGCGAATGGGATGATCTCTCTGCTAGCCGCATTTGGAACGCGCCGGTTTACTCAGCCAAACAGCCAGAGATAATTTAGGATCAGATGATTCTCTCTCCGTTTGTCAGTTGCGCGGCATTACGGATTTCGCTGTGGACTGGACGAACTTGAATCAAGCGAGAAGGAATTGGATAAGTCATGTCTTCAATACTAATGCTCGACCTCAATCTGCGGAGCGCTCCAGCCAGAATGCAGGCGTAGCCAGCCGCAAAATTTCAGGCATAGTTCTAAAAAGCCGAACGATGGTCTAACCCATCAGAATGAAAACTGCGACCGGCGTTTGCAGAAGGTGCGGAGCAAAAATCTCCGGTGACGCAACACAGGAAGTTTGCGCCTCTTGCGGGCTGAGGAGTGGTGTTGGTATGTTCCACGACAAGTCCGAAGTGCGGCAGGACCGGCGTGAGTCCGACCGCGAGGATAGCGTGCGAACAGCGGAAGGGCAGAAGCTCTCGGAACCGGCAGGAATGATCGGCGAGTTTGGCGATTACGAACTACTTGAGGAAATCGGTCGTGGCGGTCAAGGCGTCGTATTCCGTGCCTGGCAGAAGAGTCTCAATCGCACAGTCGCGGTAAAGATCATTGGCGTTGGTCAGTGGGTAACTGACACGCACCTGAAGCGCTTCCGTCGGGAAGCGGAAGCGGCGGCGAAACTCAATCATCCGGGGATCGTGCCTATCTACGAGGTTGGCGAGCGCAACGGCACGTACTACTTCAGCATGCGTTTCGTCGAAGGCGATCCTCTAGACGAAGTAGTCAGTCGCGGCCCAATATCGCTTCGGCAGGCTGCCGAGCTACTCGCGAAAGTTGCCCGCACCGTCCACTACGCACACGAACACGGCATTCTGCATCGAGACATCAAACCAGGAAACATTTTGTTGGATGCAGACAGCGAACCACACCTGACGGATTTCGGTCTCGCGCGACTTGTCGAATATGGGAGCACCGTCACGGGTTCCCTGGAGGTAATGGGGACGCCCAGTTACATGGCGCCGGAACAAGCTGTAGGTAACAACGCTGGTGTAAGCAGAGCAACAGACGTCTACGGACTTGGTGCGGTTCTCTACGAACTGCTCACTGGCCATCCGCCTTTTGCTGGAGGAACAACGTACGAAACGATCCATCTGCTCCTAGATTCGGAGCCGCGGCAACCGCGTCTGTGGAACCGCAATATCGATCGCGACCTTTCTGCTATTTGCCTGAAGTGTCTCGAGAAAGGCCCGCGATATCGGTACTCATCCGCCCTGGCGCTCGCCGAAGACCTTGAACATTGGCTACGGCACGAACCAATCTGCGCGAAGCGCAGCGGATTTGTCACACACACTCGAAAATGGATACACCGGAATCCAACGATCGCCGCCCTGATCATGCTCTCGGTTCTCCTCGCAGCAGGGTTAGGGTTAATGACTTGGAAACAATCGGCGCAGCGGATACCCGCAGGAATCGCCGTCCTTCCTTTTGAAAATCTCAGCGACGACAAAGAGGACGCCTTTTTTGCCGAGGGCGTCCAGGACGACATTTTAACCAAGCTGGCGAAAATCGCCGACCTGAAAGTGATCAGCCGGACCAGCGTGATGGGATATCGCGGCAAACGGGATTTGCGTCAGATTGGGCGGGCGCTTGGCGTTTCACATGTGGTGGAAGGAACGGCGCGGCGGTATGGCGGCAGAGTGCACGTCAACGCGCAATTGGTGGACACTCGCACTGATACGGGAATCTGGGCAGATGAATACGAACGGGATCTCAGTAATGCATTCGCGATTCCAAGTGAGATTGCGCAAAAAGTCGCCGAGCAACTGGACACCAAAATCTCCACCGCCGAGAAACTGGCCATTGAACGCAAGCCAACTGCGGATCTGACTGCTTTCGAACTCTACGCGCAAGCCACGAATCTTCTTCTAACGAGCTTTAGCAGTGCCGCGAAAGCGAAACTGCTCGCGGCGGCCGATCTTCTGGATCGGGCCATTGCGCACGACCCCTCGTTTTTCGAAGCCTACTGCCAACTAGTTCACACCCACGGCCTGCTTTACTTCCTTGGTCTTGACCATACCCCAGCGCGGCTGACACTGGCGGAAGCCGCTGCGCAGGCGGCATTCCGCCTTCGCCCGGATGCCGGTGAAGCACATCTTGCGCTGGCCGAGAATCTTTATCACGGCCATCTCGACTATGATGGCGCTTTGGCTGAGTTGGAAATTGCGCGCCGAACCTTGCCAAACGATCCTCGCGTGTTTACAGTCACCGGTTATATTCTCAGGCGCCAGGGGCGCTGGGAAGAGTCTACGCGAAACCTGGAGCGCGCGATCGATCTGGATCCGCGCAACTTTTTCTTGTTGCAGCAGATCGCGCTCAGTTACGGGATTCTGCGGCGCTATGCCGAAGAAATATCTGTACTGGATCGTGCGTTAACGATTGAGCCGGCGGATGTGGATACCAAAGTGGCTCGCGCGGCAGTCCAATTCCACTGGAAAGCCGATACCGGACCATTGCATCAAGCAATCGATTCCATCCGTACCACAAATCCCAGCGCTCTGCCGAGTGTCGCCAATGATTGGTTGAGCTGCGCACTGGCGGAGGACGACATAACCGAGGCACGAAGGGCGTTGGACGCGTTCGGCGAAATACCTATGACCGATTATGCTGTTCATCTAAATCGTCCGTTAATGGAAGGTATTATTGCTCGAATGAGCAGCGACGATGCCAAAGGGCGCGCTGCTTTCACCGCGGCGCGTGCGGAGCAGGAGAAAATAGTCCAAGCCCAACCAGATTACGGCCCGGCCCTGTGTGTGTTGGGTCTAATTGACGCCGGTCTCGGGAAAAAAGAAGAAGCGCTGCGCGAAGGTCGCCGTGCAGTTGAGCTTCTTCCCGTTGAAAAAGACGCGATTAACGGTCCTCTCATGATTGGGTATCTAGCGATGATCGCTGCGTGGGTAGACGACAAGGAGCTGGCTTGTGAACAGCTTGCAATTGTGACGGCTCGCCCGAGCCCCGTCAGCTATGGTCAATTGAAGCTCCTGCCATTTTGGGACCCCTTGCGCGGGGACCCACGCTTCGAAAAGATCGTTGTCTCCCTCGCACCGAAAGGCCTCGTGGATCGGTGATCTTCTGAGTCGTCAGGAGTTAGCCTCAGGTTACGGCTCGACCACAGCGACGTTAACGAGGGACTTAACGATTTCTGGCATATCGCCGAAGGGCGATCCTACCGAGGGAAGTAGAACATTGCGGTCGCTAGTTTTCCATTTGGGACGCTGCCTTGAAACGAGATGGTCTCACCACGCAATAAAAATTAGCAAGGCCATGCGACTACAAATAAGAAAATCCCACCAGTCAACATCGCGATCTGATCCAGCGTCATCCTCATTCAGATCTATTCCTCAGAGCGCGCAAGCTAAGATTGGTGCCCTAGCAGAAAGAGCACAGGGTCTTCAATCAGGTATCACCAAATTGATTCAAATGTTTTCAAAACAATTCAGCAAATCAATCTTCAACTAGGCGCTTAACTGTTCCCAAAGCCCACTTTGGTCCCCAGACGAATTCGCAGAGATTTGCTTATTTGTCGAAGACCACTGTTCCCACATACCTGAGCCCATCCAAACCCGCATCCGAGCGAATCATGAACGCTGTGGGAGAAAAGTTCTCGATGATACCTTGATTAATCTCAGGGACCATATCTGCAGGCTCACCTGATGCGTAATAACGTTTCAGTAACTCCATCTTCGGTTTATTAGCCCGCGCAACTGCCTGGTGGCCTGAAGACATACGGCCCTGAAGGTCCGAAGGGCTATTCAGAAAATCAACAAATACCCTCGAAGTCAAAATCTGTGTCCGGTTTTGGTCACCGCTTTTTCTTAGCGCAGCATCCGGCCCTTGCGTAAGGCCTGCCTTAGGGGCGTCTTGATAGAATCCTTTCAAAGGATCGAAAAACATTTCCAAGTTGCCATTCGGAAACTCATCCGGCGAACACTTTCGCAGTCCCAGAAACGACCAGACAAACTCTGAGCAGTAGCAATGAAAAGTTTGGCCGCCACCCTTTATAATTTTTCCTAACAGGCGAACCTGATCGATCGGGTGATCCACCCCTGGAAGGCCGCGTTTATACATCGGTTTGCTGTAGTCTGAGAAGAAAGCAAAGCGATCCGGGTGTGACATCGCCAATTTGGCCCATTGTTTCAAGTTCGACTTCTCCACCTCTGTAAGCGTCGGTCGCAGGATATGAAAAACGTCCAGATCCCCGTACTGATGGGGCGAATCCAGGAAGCTGCTGTAACTCATCGGCGACTCAAGAGAGTGAACATACTTCTTGCCATTCATCTCTACCACAAATGCCAAAGCGGCATGGGAAATTCCCAACTGCACGTGCGCGTACGCGAGTGTATCGGCCCAAGACGGCCTGAAGCTTAATAGAATGTCGCCGGATTCAATAACACCATTCTCTCCGAGAGTCTCCGACGCGCGCCTGGTCGCTTGGTATGGCTTCTTCAAATGGACCAGACGAAGGCCCAGATTCGTGTCCTGGACGGCGGTGACAACCTCGGTTTGGATATCATCCTTGTTCAACTCGGGGAACCCTGAGACCCAGGTTGATTTGGGAGACATCA
The DNA here is from genome assembly GCA_036557105.1 of Terriglobales bacterium. Classification (GTDB taxonomy): domain Bacteria; phylum Acidobacteriota; class Terriglobia; order Terriglobales; family Acidobacteriaceae; genus Gp1-AA145. The sequence continues at coordinate 394 of DATBIE010000139.1, read as the reverse complement.
TGAAATCAGGAAAATCGAGGGCATAACTAACTTCGAAAAGCAGCAGGCAAAAGATGAATATCAAGAGCCTCTTCATGAATCAGAGTCGACTAATCTTTTGTGTCCCAGTTCACTGGACTTGGCGATTGTTCCTTCTCGCCACGCCTTTCACGGCCCGCCGGAGCTGTTATTCCCGTGAGTGTAACATCCGCTGTGCGATCATCCCTTATTTCCAGCTTGGATAGATTTGCGGCGTCGAAGCGTTGCAATTTAATGTCATCGGCCTTAAACAAGCCGGCAATCTCGAGCTTGCGAATTGCGCTTCGATCAGGAGACAACTCAAACCTGATGCGCTTCATGGAAGTTGAATCCCACGTAAAGTTTTTATTCTTACTAAGAGCGTCGAGTGCATTAC
>DATBIE010000138.1:0-7829 GCA_036557105.1 Terriglobales bacterium | reverse complement strand
CGCGACCATAAATTTACTCATGCGATCACCCTCGATGGTGACGGGCAGCATTCGCCCGAAGATATTCCGGTCATGTTTCGTGTCGCGGAAGAAACTGGAGCCGACCTGGTCATTGGAGCGCGCTCTTTCGATCGAGCACGTATGCCTGGTCCCCGATATTTTTCTAACGTCATCGGGAGCCGGTTGGCTTCGGCGCTTGTCGGCCACGAAATCCGCGACAGCCAAAGTGGATTTCGGTTGTTCCGGTTGGACAAACTCGATGGCGCCAAACTGCGGAGCCGGTGCTACGAACTCGAAATGGAAATCCTGATCAAGATGGCCCGCTCGGGCTGCACCATCGCGCATGCTTCCATCCGCACGGTCTACGACGATGGCCAGGCGCGCTCGAAGATGAAGCCGGTGCGAGACACAGTTCGTGTTTGTCTGTGGTCCCTGGCATTTCGCTTCCTCGGAGCGTGATTCGGACCGCTATGCTAATGTTTCGCGTTTTTGATTTTGGGGCGCGCTCTGGGTGATCCGAAGATTTAAATTTGAGGCGCGGAACTTCGTAAGTCTCTTGCTTAAGGAGAGGCTTGACCCAGCTCACGCAGCCGCCGCCGTCTTCATAGGAATTTTTATCGGCATTGTGCCGATCTATGGATTTCAAACTCTTGCGGCAATCGGCCTGGCCCTGCTTTTCAGACTGAATAAGCCGCTAACTGTGGCTTGCACTTTCATCAACAATCCGTTACTCCTGCCTTTTATTATTTTCTCGTCGGTGGAACTAGGATGTTTGCTCCGTCTCGGCTCATTTCAATCCCTGAGCTTGTCTGACCTGGCTGCCATGCGTGGCCACATTAATAAAGAGCAGTTTCTGATCTGGATGATTGGTAACGTGGCACTGGCGATTCTCGTAGGCGCGGTGGGGGCGGCGGTGACCGTGGTTGTTGTGCGCCATCATCGTAAGTCCGCTAGCGGTGCCGCGCTGCGTGAACGCGTACGGTATGTAAATAGAATGTTTGCCGGCTGTGGGCAAATGGATCGCGGGTTCGTCCGCTGGAAGCTCCGCCTGGATCGCATCTTTGAATTGCTTGCTGCCGAAAACCTCGGATCGGGAACAATAGTGGATCTCGGCTGCGGCTACGGCATGGCTCTTTGTTTTGCCGCTTTCGGTGACGATCAGCGGCGTCTGGTCGGTTGCGACTTGGATGTGCATCGCATCACTGTCGCGCGCAAGGCACTCGCCCCTCTCAATGCGCAGGTGTGTGTTGCCGACATCCGTGATTTCGAACTTCCGCCAGCCGGTCTGATTTTGATTATGGACGTCCTGCAGTTTTTGTCCGCTGATGAACAATCGGCTCTGCTGAAGCGTTGCTGTTCAGCACTTCTGCCCGGCGGAGTTTTTATTTTTCGGGTGCACGATCGGGAACACGGGGTGCGATCGGTAAGCACGATGGCTCTCGAGCGCTTGATTTTCGCGCGTAGGCGCGACGGTTCGCGCCCTCAGATCCTGACAATCTCGGAGTACCGCCATGTGCTCGAAGACGCCGGTATGCAGGTGCAGGAGCGCCGCTTCAAAAATCGTTTGCCATTGGCTCACGTCCTAATCGTGGCAAGGAAACCTGTTCACTTAAGCTAGGCTCTAATGGTCGGCACTTTCGGCGATACACCCTCTGGGAAGCACATTGACGATCGATCACCATCGGTGGTTGAATCTTTTTACTCATTCGCCGGTTGCCTCCCTTGACTGATACCCACAAAACCATCGTCATTACAGGTGTCGGAGTTGTTAGCCCTTATGGCGTCGGGCTGAACTGCATGCAGGCGGGCATGTTGTCAGGCAAGTGCTGTCTGGAGCGCACAAGAGACGATGTGTATCCCGGCTTCGATGGAACGACTGCCCCAGTCCGTGGGTTGACGCTCTTGGCTGGAGACTCTAATTCCCAGTACTCGCGCACCGATCAACTTGCCATTATTGCCGCGCAGGACGCGATGGCGAGTTCCGGCTGCGATCGCTCTGCTCTCCGTGAAAGCGGCATCGTGATGGCGAGCACGCTTGGGGGCTTGACCGAGATCGACACCGGAATAGCCAAAGATCCCGCCGCCTGGTACCGCCGGCCCGGCGGTCTGGCGCGAGCCGCCTCATATCCGTTCGCGCACGTTGCTGATGCGGTTGGCGACCACTTCGGGATTTACGGACCACGCTGTGCAATTTCCGTGGCTTGCGCATCCGGAGCGATGGCGATCGCGCTCGCCGCCAACATGCTGCTCGAGGGGGCGGCTCCGATGTTTTTGGCAGGCGGCAGCGATCCGCTGTGCCCGTTCACCTTGAGCGGATTTAACTCCCTGCAGGCGCTGGATCCAAATCCTTGCTCTCCTTTTGACCAAAATCGCAAGGGCCTGAACATCGGTGAAGGGTCCGCAGTTCTCGTCCTCGAACCCCTCGCGTCCGCTAACTCCCGCAATGCAAGGATTCTCGCAGTGCTGCAAGGGTGGGCAATGACCAATGATGCATTTCACAGCACCGCGCCACAAAAAGAGGGAAACGGATTAGCTGATTGCATCCGGCTCTCGATGGAAACGGCGGAAGTCAGCGGAGATGACATTGGGTATGTGAATGCCCACGGCACCGGCACACCTTTGAACGATAGTGCCGAGGCCAGCGCCTATGAGACTGCCTTCCGCATGCGCAAGAGGCCCATCCCCGTATCTTCAACCAAGTCGTACTTCGGACACTGTTTGGGTGCGGCGGGCGCGCTCGAGGCAGCCATTACGATCATGGCTGTTCGTTCAGGCACGCTGCTTCCGACTCTCCGACTCACCAATCCAATCGAGAGTCCAGGAGTTGACTGGCTAAAAGGAGAAGTGAAGCGCCAGCCGCTGCCGCTGGCCATGTCCGCGTCAAGCGGTTTTGGCGGCAGCAACACCGTTCTCATATTCGGGAGCGGCGCCTCGTGAGTTCAAATTTCACACCCGTCGCGATTGCGGGCATTGGCTCGGTAAGTCCATACGGCCCGCTGGCAGGACTAATTCCACAAAGTCCTCTCGAACCAACCGATATCACCTCCTGGACAAGCGCCGGGCAGCGGCGCGCGTTTCTGGTGCCGCCGTTTCGTCCTGCCACTATAGTGCCGGGATTGAAGACCCGGCGACTTGATCGCTTGTCGGCATGGGCGCTGGTCGCTTCTTCGCTGGCGCTCAAAGATGCTGGCATCGACGTGAATCAGGTCGATCGATCCCGCGTTGCGGTGGTTTTTGCCACAGCGTTTGGCTGTGTTGAACTCACGGAAGCTTTCTACCTCAGCGCCGCCGAAAATGGCTGGAACGGAACTGATCCAATTACATTCCCGGAAACTCTCGCCAGCGCTCCGACGAGCCACGTAGCGATGTTTCACGGCCTGCGTGGCCCTAACATTACGGTAAGCAATAAGTATTTCGGAGGCGAGAGCGCCATACTGCAAGCCGCTTCGCTGGTTCGACAAGATCAGGCTGACTTAGCGGTCGTTCTTGCGGGTGACGCGCTGTCACGAAGCCTATATTCATGGTACGAGGAAGCAGGGTTGCTCTCGCCGGCATGCTACAACTCGCAACCCGGATCGGATGCCGGGGGATTTATCCCTGGAGAAGGTATGGCGGCAGTGGTGTTAGAAGCATTTGACCGTGTCAATCTCCGTCCCAATGCCCGCTCCTATGCCCGAATTACATCGGGCCGCTGGGCGGCTGGTGGCAACCCCACGGAGATCATCCGGCAGACGCTTGCCGGTTCCGTCCCGAACCTTGCAATCTGTAGCGGGAATGGTGCGCCTTGCGCTGCCAGTCCGACGACTACTTTGGCTCGCGAGATTGTCGGAGATAAAGTTCCCATCGTTCCACCGCATATTTTTGCCCAGGGTCTGGCGGGAAGCGGAGCCTTGTTTCATTTGATCCTGGCAATAAGTAGCCGTTGCGTCGGCGGGCCAGCCCTATTTCTGGGAACGGCACGCAATAACGGATTTGCCGCTCTTCTTCTCGATCTGTCTTAACGGACTTGTCACGGAAACGGAGCTGAGTTGAACATGAATGTGCACATTGCCGCCGCTGCGTACGCCATCCCGCCCGGCGATGAGGCTGTGGGCGGAATTCTCGAGCGGGAAAGAACCCGAATCGAGAACGTGCTTTCTCCTTTGAGCCCGGAGTCGAAACAGAAGGCGATCGCGGGTCTTGGATTGAATCGCGTCCGTGTTTGTGGTGACAAACAACTCTACGACCTGATTTTCGAAGCCGCTTCGAAGGCAATCGCTGAAGCCGCAATCAGATCACGGGACATTAATCTCATCCTGGACTACAGCACCTGGTCAGCGGAGACTTCACAAGGCCTTTCCTTCGCACACAAGCTCAGCGCGGATCTTGGCGCCGAGAATGCGATGATCCTGAGTTTTAAAGTCGGCGGATGCGCCGGACTTCATGTTGCGATCAAGACCGCGCTCGGCTGGATGTCCACCGATGAAAGCATTCAGACAGTCCTGCTGATCACTGGCGATGCCGCGCCTCCTGGAAACCGTTCGCTGCTTCCGATCACCATACATGGCGATGCGGGCAGCGCCGTCGTTCTGCGCCGCGGAGACGGAGAGGGTCCACTACTGCTGACCGTCGAAGCGATGACTCTCGGATACCTGCACAACGCGATCACCATCGCCAGAACCAACGGCCACTTCGACATTGTTGTCGATGCCATGTGCATCGAGCGAGAGGTGATGCCGGTCTACTTTCTCAACATGCTTCGAATGGTCAATCGGGCTCTCGAAGCGTCTTCCTTACAGTTGAAAGACATCGACCATTTCATCTATTCAAATATCAGCAGGCGGGACCGTGAGGGTTTTGGCAAGATGTTAGGACTCCCCAAGGGCAGCTTGCCTGTGACTCCTATGTCAGAGTATGGCCACACCTTCGCAAGCGATCTGGTTATTAATTATGTGAACATGCGGCGCGAGGGGCTGATTCACCCGGGGCAACTACTATTGTTCGCGTCAGCCGGAATCGGTTTTACCTGGGGAGTAACAATTGCGAGGGTCTGAAGCTCGAGAACCTTTTTTTCGGGTTTGGGCGAAGATGCTCACACCCTGAGTTCACATGCGTCGCGTACAGTTCATCGAACTCCACGAACAACCGTGGTTCCCGTCGTCGCTTCGAGACGACGTTACCGACGCGGTCCAGTTTGGCTTCAATCTGTTCAGGAGCTACGAGCCCATCGCTCCGCTGCTACAAACCTTGATCGACCCAGGTGGGAACGGGACTAAGGGCCCGCGGGCAGTTATCGACATGTGCTCCGGGGGAGGCGGCCCGTGGCTGGATCTCTCTCGAAAGCTCAAAAGCCTGGACAACGGAAACTCCGCGGGTCTTCAGATCTGGCTCACCGATAAGTACCCCAATATCGAGGCATTCAAAAATCTCAGTGCGGCTTCCGATCATGACCGCGATTGGCATATCTCTTACTTTCCGGAACCAGTCGACGCCATGAATGTTCCTCGCGCGCTGAAGGGGCTGCGAACGATGTTTACTTCCTTTCATCATTTTTCCCCTGAGGATGCTCGCGCCATTCTGCAGAATGCTGTCGACGCCGGCGAAAGCGTCGGCATCTTTGAGATCACCAGGCGCGCGCCATCGACGATCGGCATTATATTTCTCGGCGTCCTACTCATGTTCCTGCACACTCCGAGAATTCGCCCGTTCCGCTGGTCGCGATTGCTGTGGACCTATCTGATTCCGATTATTCCATTGGTCTTGTTGTTCGACGGAGTAGTATCTTGCCTGCGCACGTATCGTCCACAGGAAATGCGTGAGATCGTAGAAAAACTGACCTCATGCCAATATCAGTGGGACATCGGTGAGCTCGCTGGTAACAGGGCGCCAGTTACTTATCTGCTCGGGTATCCAAAAGCTTAACAACGCCATAGGACTTTTCAGCGGGTGCCCCACTTCTCGCCGATTTTCGAGAAGTGGAAATACGCGAAAAATAGATAAGGAGACATCTCTTATGAAACAGGTGACATTCGCGCTGACATTGCTACTGCTTTGCATTTCCTTCCCAACTTCTCTACCGGCTGCCAAAGTAGAGGTAGAGGGCAAGGCGTGGCTTGACGCGCAAAAGGCTCCGCCTGAGATGAATGTGAACGGGGTATGGGACTCAGAGGAATGGGGCGACTTCCACCTCACGCAGTCGGAAGGAAGCCGGGATGTGAGCGGCAATGGCGGCGGTTACCAGATCATGGGCGTAGTGAGCGGCAAGCGCTTGTTCATGCTCTTTTACGAAAACCACACGGTTGACTACTGCGCAACCCTGAGCCCTAACGGGGAAAACAGCCTGGCCGGAACTTACTCAAATCGCAAGTCGCGGCTGCACTCCGGCCTGTGCCAGGAAAGCAGCAGACCGATGAACATGAAAAGGGCGTCTGGATCATAACCCGCGACGGTTTCATAAAATCGCTCTCAATTTCGGAACATATTCCAACTGCGTTGCGTATAAATCCATGTGCTGATGAGAATCCCGACGTTGGGTGCTCTTTGTCTGCTGACAGCGTCGACTTGCTTGTCGTCGCAAACCACAGATTCCTCTTGTTCAACCTTCTTTGGTACCTGGTACGGTTCATTTCGCCTTGTCGCTGCCGACGGTAAATCAACGCGCGATAACGCTGTTATTGTGTTGACTGGCGACTGCGGACACATCACCGGCAGTGCAGGCTCCGACATTGACCGGCAAATGCCGGTCAGCAACGTGCACGTCACTGACGACGAGATTCGTTTCCACATGGACGCCATGGGTGGCTTGGACTTTCAGTTGAAAAGACGGGGGAACCATCTCACAGGCACGGCGAGCGGGAAGACGAATGCGGTGATTGATGTGCAGCCTGCGCCAGGGCTGCTTCCTCATGACCAATTGCTTGCTGAGATCACCGAAGCCGATCGCAAGCTTTTTGAGGCTTTTGACACCTGTAACGTTGATGGATATGCGAGTTACCTCAGCCCCGACCTGGAGTTCTACCACGATCGAGGAGGAAAGACGGGCTACCAGGAACAGCTTGATTCACTTCGGCAACGATGCGGTGAGGGGTTGGTGCTGCGTAGAGAACTTGTCAAGGACTCGCTGATTGTTAACGCCGCTCCCGGATTTGGTGCAATCGAAGCGGGCACCCACCTGTTCTATGCGAAACAGAAAGACGGGACCGAACATTTGGACGCAACCGCGAAATTTACAGAGATCTGGACGAAAGCCACAGGAAGCTGGAAGTTAGTGCGTGTCATCAGTTATAGCCACCAATAAACAAAGTGATCGTTTCGTCAGTCCCGGTTTTCCTCCCGCAATTCTAGATTCCGGGCTCCTTGCATGAAACACTCGCTTACCGCGCCCATCCCATCGCCGAAACTGCGCCCAGAAATGCGCGACTCGCCAAGCCGACCGGATCAAGCAGAACTCTGCGGTCTTCGAGCATGGCCGCCACCGGTTGTCCCTGGTAGCTGGCGATCTGCCGGTAGCGTGATATGAAGAACAGCACCCGAAGGGTAAGTTTCCAGTTAAGCGGGGCGAAATATTCGGGCGTCACGAACGGTACGGCCTGGCCTTCCTTCACCTCAGCGACGAAGTCTTTGAATGTTGCCGCTCGCGATACAGAAATAACCGAGCTCGGGACCAGCAGATGGCTGTCCCCTCCGCCGATCACTGGTTTGCGCCACTCGCGGGCAAGTTCGAGAACGGCGTCATTCTCCTCGCGGGTCCGCATGCCGTTTACTTCTAACGCGTGAATTGCCCAGCCGTAGCGCGAGAGTAGTTCTTCGACTGGAATCGCCGGTGCTCCAGGCTTCCACGCGACAAGCGG
>DATBIE010000137.1:0-16174 GCA_036557105.1 Terriglobales bacterium | reverse complement strand
AGATAAAGGAAAGCTGCTGGCCGATAGATCACGAAGATCAGAAGTCACGGCTTCGACGCTCGCATTGTCCATCTTCTTGCCATTCGACCACCAATCATCGCTGCCCGCAGTTCCCCGCGCGAGATAGTAGGCCTTGCTGCCGTTGTGTACCTCGATCTTGTTTGGATCGTTGTAGCCGAAGTCGAAGACTTTCTTGTTTCGAAAATCTTCCAAACCCTTATCTATCTCTTTTCCAAGGCTGGAATCAATCTTGTACGCGCCTTCAACCGCACTCGACTTCGCGTAGTAATCGTCTTTACTCTTGCGCACCTGAAGTTCTTGCGTGCCAGACGGGTCGGTCACTTTGGCGGTCGCGACCGGAGTGCCTTTGGCAAACTTCGCTGCTGCATTGTTATCAGCCGAGTTGCTGAGATCCATCTTAGCTTCTGTCAGCTGGCGAACGAGATCCCCCACCTGCACACCATCTGCGCGCAACGGCGTCGGCTTCAGGATCTGCCAATCATTTTTGTTGCGACCAAACTCAAGATCTTGGTTCCTCTTGATCAGCTCAACGCGGCTGATCTTGTCGGCATCTACCGGCAACAGCCGTTTGTCGCGGAGATCGTTAAGAGTCTTATCGATACTCGTCTTGTTATAACTTGCGACCGTGAATACACGAGGATCGCCCGAAAGCATTGCGTAGACTTCGCCGCCGGTGGGCGTGTCATCACCCAGAAGCAATTTTTGAGACTTGTTGTCTTTCTCGGTGACATCGACCTCGGCGGACGGTTGATCAAGTCCAAATGTTTTCAAATCGGCAGCCTTGTCTTCGACCACGCGCTCGGAATTCAGCGACGACAAAGTGGAGGTTACGCTCGAAACTGTGCTCTGGTCGGCGCGGTACGGCTTTGGATCGGTTATTTGCCAGTCGCCGGAACTGGCTTTGGTCAGGACCACAGGCGCCGCGTCTTTCTTCTTGAGTTCAAGTTTCGTAATCGAAGCCTGATCCAGTTTCAGAACTGCAGGGGCCGTATCGGCGGACGCTTTGGTCGTGTCATCCGATGGCGGATGGTGATTTGACCAGTACAAGAAGCCGGTCAATCCAGCGAGCACCAGAATTGCGATGGCGAGTGTGTGAATCTTCATGGTTCCATTTAGAAATAGGCAAGCCGGCTGGCTATCGACGCTTCCACCAGACTCCGACGCCGGCAACGACCACAACCAGTGGCAGAACGAACTGGACTGTTGCCAGCACGGCATTGAACTGATGCTGCGTCATGGTGACACGACGGTTCTCCGGCGGCTTCGGCCGGATGGAAATCAAGTCCTCATCGGACGAGAGCCAGTTCACGGCGTTCATCGCGAGATCGCTGTTACCGTTGAAATTGATGTACCGATTGTCGGCCCAGTCAGCGCTTCCAACCACGACGAAGCGTCCCTGCGAATTCTCCTTGCCGGTATTGTAGGTTCCCGCTGCACCTAACGTGAGTGGCCCTTTTTTGTTTTTCGGATCATTCACGTCAACCCGAGGTGAGCTCAAATTTGACGTGGCCACGCTGGTGCTCCCGGAACTGAACAGCTTTTCTACATTTGTCTTATCAGTATTCTTGATCTCGAGTGGCCGCGAGAGCGGGAATCCGGTCATCGTCCTCTTTATTTCGCTGACGATGGGCTGAGAGCTGTAATCTGCGACCAGCGCCACTTCTGGCCCAAGCCCGACCATCTGCCCAATCGGGTTCAGGTCCAGGATGAGCTGCTTGTCCATGGTGATGCCCCAGCTCGCTAGTAGGCTCGTGAGCGCGTCGTTATCCGCAATTTCGAAGCGTCCGACCTTAAGCGGTGGAGACAGCATGAAGAAAGCACGTCCGCCGTTCTCAACATACTTCTTAATTGCGTCCACTTCCGGCTGCTCGTAATTCCGCGTAGGCCCGCCGACAACAAGAACAGTGCAGGTACTTGGGACTTCGGCTTTCAGCAACAGGTTGACATCTTGCGCCTGGTAGTTGTCGCTGGCCAAAGCATCTTTGAAATGGGAGAAGCCTTCGCGATCACTATCGGAACTCTGGTGCTCGCCGCTGCCGCTAGCGAAGCAAACCGTCCGCGTGTCACTCTTGAGGTCCCGGATGAAGGCGCCGGTAATGCCTTCCTCGGTCATGCTCTTGGCCTCTTCCTTCTTCATTCCAACCTGAACAATTGCCGTGCCAAGATTGCGAATTCCGGCCTCGCGCGCCCGGGCAGGATCTTTATCGGGATCGACGTAGTCCACCTTCACTTTGGGCGAGAGATTTTTGTATTCATCGAGCAGGTCTTTGCCCTCACGGAACTGAGTCGTGCGATTGAAATACGTAATCGTCGCATCGTGCGGAAGACCTTTTACGATCTTGGCGGTTTGCTCGGAGAGCGAATAGCGTTTGTTCGTGGTGCCGTCATACGTTTTGTTATAGCGATTGGCGAGCACATTCCCGATCACGATCACCGCAAGTATCACAATGATGTAGGTCGCCGCATAAATGCCGTATTTCGTTTGCCGAGTCTTAAGCCATTGACCTGCCATTTACGACCTCCAGCGCAGGGATTCCATCGAGCGCGCTGTGAAAAAGAGTCCAAGAAAGATTAGTGTTGCGTAGAAAATTCCGTCCTTCGAGTCAAGCACTCCACGCATAAAAGATTCGGAGTGGGTAGTGATTGACGTGTAGGAGAGCACCTGCGCCCAGGTCGAATTGTTATAACCGCTCACCCATGCAAAGACCCACAGCAGCAACAGAACTCCGAAGGTCGAGGCGCCGGCAATGATCTGGTTCTTGGTGATGCTGGAGAGGAACTCGCCAATTCCCAGCATTACCCCACCTTCCAGTAACAGCCCGAAGTATGCGATGAGCAGCGGCTTCCAGTCCGGGTTCCCATACTTAAACAAAAACGCAAAATGTATGACCGTAAATAGCAGCAGGCAGCAATATAGCGTCATTGCGGCCAGCCACTTGCCGATAATGATCTCCCAATCACGGACGGGCGACGTCGCGAGCAACTCGATCGTGCCGTTGCGCTTTTCTTCAGCAAACAAGCGCATGGTGATCAATGGCACGAAAAACAAGCTGATTACCGCCACGTTCTGCAGCAGTGGCCGGATAATCTGCTCGTTCAGGTTCATCGGGTATGACTGGCCGCTCATCTGCATTTCCATGCTGTATTTCAGAAATCGTCCGAGTTCCACCCAGAAGAAGTAACCGAAGATGAATCCCCAGAGCGCGAGCAGGACGTAGGCGATAGGAGAAACGAAGTAGCTACGCAGCTCTTTCCGCCAAATGATGAATAGGTTTCTCATAGCTATGCTGTCCCCTTCACTGCGGCTTTTTCCGTTTCGCTGGCAGTGAGTTGCAGGAAGACTTCCTCCAGACTCATGGCAGCAGGGCGAAGCTCGTTCAGGTCCCAGCCAGACTCGACTACGGCGCGGGCGAGATCGCCACGTACCAGCCGTCCCTTTTGGCTTTCAATTTCAAAAAACGCCCGGCTGTCGATTTGCTGTTTGAACAAAACCCGGCTCACCCCGGCAACATGTTCCAGTTTTTCTTTCACGCTTGACGATTCAAGATTGCCGTTTCGACCGCCAACTTCGAGTACAACAGATTCGGCACCGCGGGCCCGCGCCTGCAGGTTGCGCACCGAGTCGGTCGCAACCAGTTTGCCCTTGTTAATGATGATCACCTGCTCGCAGGTCTGCTCGACCTCGGGCAGAATATGTGTGCTCAGAATGATGGTGTGGCTTCCCGCGAGACTTTTAATTAAGTCCCGAGTCTCGTTGATCTGCTTGGGATCGAGTCCGGCGGTCGGCTCGTCCAGGATGAGGACATCGGGATTATGGATGATGGCCTGCGCAAGACCAACTCGCTGTCGATAGCCTTTGGATAGCTTTCCGAGAAGCTTCTTTCTTACGTCACTAATCGCGCAGCGTTCACAAACATAATCAATGCGCTGCGCCAGTTCATTCCCCGAAAGACCTTTCAGCTTGCCGACGAACCGCAGGTACTCGCCGGTTTCCATTTCGAGGTAAAGCGGCGGCGTCTCTGGCAGATAGCCAATCCGTTTTTTCACCTCGAGTGGCTTTTCAAGGACGTCAAATCCGGCAACGTTGGCCGTGCCTGCCGTCGGCGGCATGAAGCAGGTCAACATGCGCATGGTTGTGGTTTTACCTGCGCCGTTGGGACCGAGAAAACCTACGATTTGCCCTTTTTCAACTTCGAATGAAATGTGGTCAACGGCAGTCGTGCGTGCGTACCGCTTGGTAAGCTCTTTTACATTGATCATATGATTTTGTTCTTATCGGCGAGGCAAACAGCCAGGGAACCGATCGCGCTTGGCAGCGCTTCCGATTCTCTATGTTAAGAACAACAGCTCACGTCTGTCAAAGACGTGTAAAAAGCACTACCCTCTTTTTCAGTGATGCACCCCAGAGCGGAATTCGTTGCCCAGCGACGTTTTTCCCGCAGCTCGCATCCATATTAACTAAGGAACAACTTCAAAGAATCAGCATTTAAGGATGACCCCGCAGGGGTTACGCGAGCCGGATCGATTGTTGCACGATTGTGCCGCAAAGATTTTGAAGTTGCCCGTTCTAACTTTTATGGCTTCTCATTCATTACCGAAATTTCCAGCATCGGGATCAATTAATATGAATACGAATGCGAAAACCTGGCTGCAATTGTACGTAGATGCCATGACCGAAAAGGACCCCTATAAGCGCCTGGCGCTGGTTCGCGAGCTGCGAAAGATACCGCGGCACGACGAATCGGACGAAGTGTTGCCCGGGCCAGTGATTAGGCCCGTGAAATCTAGACTTGTGCGCCGCCACTGACGGCGCACCGGATTTCCAGCAGCAACTTTCCCAACTATACAAAACCAGCCGCTCTGGTTGGCCGCCTATAATCATTCGACCGACGGAGAATCGTATGGCTACAACGACCGAGATTGCCCCCGACGTCTATCGCATATCAATCTATGCTCCCCACGGCGATCTGCAATTCAACCACTTTCTGGTCAAAGATGAGGAACCACTTTTATTCCATACTGGTCTACGCGGAATGTTCCCCGAAGTCCGTGAGGCCGTCTCAAGTCTGATCAATCTGACCAAACTTCGGCACATCAGCTTCAGTCACTTTGAATCCGACGAGTGTGGATCACTCAACGAATGGCTTGCGGTTGCGCCCCACGCCGGGGTAGTTTGCAGCCAGGTCGGAGCGCTCGTCTCCGTGAATGACTTCATCGGCCGTGAGGCCCATGCCATCGCGGACGGTCACGTGCTCACAACCGGCACGTATCGCTTCCGATATTGCCAGACACCGCATCTTCCGCATGGCTGGGACGCCGGCGTGCTGTTTGAAGAAACGCAGAAAACACTTCTGTGCTCCGATCTTTTTCATCAGACGGGCGATGTTGAACCCCTAACGGAATCGGATTTAGTGGGACGCTCTCGCGAGGCTTTGCGAGGATATCAGAGCGGAATCCTTGCCGATTATGTGCCATACACGTGCCACACTTCGCGAAACCTGCAGAAGCTGGCTGCGCTCACGCCAAAGACACTCGGCATCATGCACGGTTCAAGCTTTACGGGAGATTGTGCTCGCGCTCTGGCCGACCTCGATCAAGTCTTGAAAGAACTTTTCGGGCAAGAAAAAGACGAGACTTAACTCCTAGGACCTGCTGCACAGTTCCGCTCTTCTTTCCACGCGATCTCAATGGCTTGCAATCGCCTCAGCGGACATCAAGATGCGCCATCTCCAGCCGCGGCGAAAGAAGATGAATGATTGCGAGCGCAAACAGGTACGCACACCCGGCGGCGACGAACGGGATCACGTAACTTCCCGTTAGTTGCAGCAGGTAACCGACAATCTCCGCGCTGAACATTCCACCCAGAGCTCCCATCGTTCCGCCGATTCCCACTACCGAAGCGACAGCGCGACGAGGAAATGTGTCCGATGGCAAAGTAAATAGATTTGCAGAAAACCCCTGATGTGCCGCTGTGGCCAGGCCAAGCAGCAAAACCGCTACCCATGCGGAGCGCGCATGTGGCGTAAAGACGATAGGCACCACACAAACCGCACACACCAGCATCGCCGTTTTGCGCGCCATGTTGTGAGTATGCCCCCGATGAATCAACGTTGACGAGAGCCATCCGCCCGCCACACTGCCGGCGTCTGCGAATACATAAATGATCAGAATCTGCAGGCTGACATGCTGCAAATCGAGTCCATAGCGCTTCAGCAGAAAATCCGGAATCCAGAACAGATAAAACCACCAAATGGGATCAATGATGAGTTTGCCGATTCCATAGGCCCACGTCTGTCGATGAGGCAGGAGCCGAAGCCAGCGCACTTTTCCTGGCGGTTCGACCGGATCACTCCGAATGTATTTCAGCTCTCCCACCGAACACCGTGGATGCTCCTCAGGTCTTCGATATATCAGGAACCAGAGAATCAACCAGGCAAATCCCAAACCGCCGATCAGGAAAAAAGCCCAGCGCCAATTCCAGCGTGCGACGATCATGGCAACGACGAAGGGAGTAATCGCAGCGCCGACGTTTGTGCCGGCGTTAAAAATCCCCGTGGCCAACGCACGCTCTTTTTTCGGGAACCACTCCGCAACAGCCTTAAGGCTCGCGGGGAATACCGCGGACTCGCCAAATCCCAATGCGAACCGGGCGCCTAGGAAGCCGCCGAAGGATCCGAGCATCCCCTGTGCCATTGAGGCGAGACTCCATACGACCATCGCAATTGCATAACCAACTCTGGTCCCGAGCCAGTCGATCAGTCGCCCCATCACAAGCATGCCGATTCCGTAGGCAGCCTGAAAAATCGAGACGAGATGGCCGTAGTCGATCTCGCTCCACCCAAGTTCGTGCTGCAAAGTCGGCTTGAGCAGCCCGATGATCTGGCGATCCATGTAATTCTTTGTCGTGCCCAGGAGCAAAAGACCGCAGATGACCCAGCGATAACGGCCGACAAGCAGTCCGAAAGAGGTACTCGCCGCCTTAGACTCCTCGGGCGTACGGGTTTTTTGTGAAAACGGCGCCGAATCCATTCTTCAGATCTCAGACAGCTTTATATGCAGCTTGCTTCCAGAAGTTGCGCTCTTCTTTTCGCGATGTGCTCCGATCGTGCCACGATCTAATTGGAACATTTATGTTCCCTCCAGAAGCCCTCAGTGTTATTGGTTCACTCCGCTGGCCAGAAAGCCACCGTCGACCGCCAGGACGTGCCCAGTCACAAAGCTCGCCGCGTCGGAAGAGAGAAACACAGCGGCCCCAACAAGCTCATCCAGATTGCCGAAGCGGTGCATGGGAGTCCGCATCAAAAACTCCTTGCCTCGTGCAGTCCCGTCAAGCAGGTGGGTATTTAATTCAGTTCGAAAGACGCCGGGGGCAATGGCGTTTACGCAGACTCCGTGACGTGCCCATTCGATGGCAAGCGATTTCGTAAGAGAGGCGACCGCGGCTTTACTGGCAGCATAGGCGGCAACTTCATAAAGGGCGACGAATGAAGAGAGCGAAGCAATATTTATGATCCGGCCATTCTTTCGCTCAATCATTTTGGGACCGAAGACCTTGCATGCCCGCAACGTTCCATTCAGGTTCACATCCAAAATGTTGTTCCACTCGGTCTCGGAAACATCCAGACTTGGCGTGCGCTTGGTCGTTCCTGCACAGTTCACCAGAATGTCGACGTGCCCGAACTCGCCGCAAACCGCTTCGTGAAACGCTTCTATACTCGCCTGCTCTCGGACGTCACACGTGAGCGCCAGGCTTTTCCGTCCGGCACGGCTCACCTCGTCGGCGGCCGCGCGTACCAGATCTTTCCTGCGCCCCGTAGGAATAACATTTGCTCCGGCCAGCGCGAGCCCTTTGGCCAACGCCAGACCAATACCTGAAGTCCCACCAATGACGACTGCGATCTTATTGTCCAAATCGAGTGCTGGATGCGCCATCTATTCCTTCTCCGGGTGAGTTCTCTTAAACCGCACAATAAGGATTTCAAAGCGACGTCAAATTGGCGAAACTCCACTTCATCACACGAAAATATTCACGCCTACAAACGATACAGGAAAACTTTCCGGAGTATAAACCTTCGAATCTCTCGCGCCTTAGGACAAACACAGATTCGTAGCGCTCGCCTATCGTGCGTGCATCGGTATAATGACACCGGATAAAGCTGCTCCACTTCCTTGTGGTTCATATGACTTGCTTATCCGACGCGTCATCTAATAGTTGAAGACAAAGAGGCGAAATGAAACTGAGAGTTTTCCCGGACAAAGGTAAGCTTGCAAATGCAGCGGCCGCACAGGCCGCGGACGCGATCCGTAATGCAATACTGACAAACGGCGCTGCCCGCATCATTGCCGCGACAGGAGCCGCGCAATTCGAGTTTCTCGAGACTCTCACTAAGAACCACGACATCGAATGGGCACGAGTTGAAATGTTTCATCTTGATGAATACATCGGCATTCCGATGTCCCACCCAGCCAGCTTCCGGAAATTTCTGTTGGACCGATTGATCAACAAAGCCGGCATCAAACGATATCACCTGCTGGATGGCGAGCGAGAGCCACGCGAGGTGATCGCCGAGGTGACCTCAGAAATTCGGAAAGCGCCAATCGATGTGGCCTTCGTCGGCATAGGTGAAAACGGCCATTTGGCTTTCAATGATCCCCCGGCAGATTTCAAGAGCGATGAAGCATTTATTGTGGTCGAACTCGACGAGGCATGCCGGCGTCAGCAACTTGGAGAAGGCTGGTTCAAGAGTCTGGATGAGGTGCCGCGACGTGCGCTTTCCATGACAATACGGCAAGTGCTCAAAGCCCGCGAGATCATCTGTATTGTCCCAGACGCACGCAAGGCCAACGCCGTGGCCAAGTGCTTCAACGGCGAAATTACTCCCATGGCCCCTGCATCCATTCTGCGCACGCATGGAAATACGACGGTATATCTCGACAATAATTCCGCCGCGCTCCTCAGCCCTGAAACCTCGGCAGCATTGAGCGCATAACAACTTCAGATTTCACGGACCAAATGCCGCTTTGTGGCTTCAGTGTTTCGTACCAGTAGCAGAACAAGAATCATTCCAACCAACGGAACCAGCCCGGCAACGATCATAATTGGATCAAAGACGTGTGTTGCAGTACCGCGCCGCAAGTCGGAGACTCTCCCGATCAGAAAAGAAACGACGACTGTTCCGATCCCCGCCGCCGTTCCGCTGATTCCGCTCACGCTGGCAACCGAACCACTCTCGTAAAGATCGGACGGTAGCACGTTGGCTATGGTGCTGAATGAAGCGTAGGAAAACGTAGCTAACGCGAATAGCGAGACAATCGCATACAAGTTGGTAACCCAGATGGTGGGAATCAGTAGCGTGACGCCTATTCCGCCGAAGATAACGACCGCCTTGCGCGCCCAGCCCAGCGTCCATCCTCTTCTTATTAGCCATCCTGAAACCGTTCCCCCGAAGAAATTCCCAAGATCGGCGGCAATGAATGGGACCCAGACGGCGAGGAATCCGCTTCGCAGGTCAATGCCTTTGGCAACGAGATAAATCGGGAACCAATCAGCGACAAAAAACCATACCGGATCAGTGAATGCTCTGGCAATGATCGTACCCCACGTTTGCGGCAAGCTCAGAAGGTCAGACCAGGGCAGGGTGCGCTCAGGGGCATGTGCGACGTCGCGCTTGTCTTCTTCGAGCAATTGACGTTCAGCATCGGAGATCCGTGGGTGCGTTTCCGGTGAACGATAAATTTTTCGCCAAAGAAGAATCCATAGAAACCCAAGAAGACCAGGAATGATTACCGCCGGTCGCCATCCCCAGCGGAAATAAATGGAAAGAACAATATAGGGCGCAATCGCGCCCCCAACCGACGACCCGCTGTCAAAGAACGCAGTGGCGAGACCGCGTTCCTGCTTTGGAAACCATTCGGAAACTGCTTTGGTTGCGGCCGGCCAGTTTGCCGATTCTCCGGTACCCAGCAGAAATCGAAAGAATCCGAAACTGTACAAGCCGTTGGCCAGCGGTGTCAGGACGGAAACAATCGAGTACCAGAGTACGGTAAAAGTCAAGCCTCGGCGCGTTCCCATCCGATCCATAAGGCGGCCGAATACCGTCTGTCCTATGGAGTAGGCTACCCGGAACGCGATCACGATGTATGCGTAGTCGGTGTTCGACCAGTGATACTGAATTTTGAGATACGGTGCGAGCCAGGAGAGTGTCTGGCGATCGAGATAGTTGATGATCGTAGATGCGAACAGCGTCGCTGCAATCCACCAGCGCAAAGAATGAATCGGTAAACGCGAGGGACTGCTGGTCGACGCTGAATTCATGATGGATGTTCGATCACTTGATGTAAGCCCCGCCGGGCAACAGATATTCGATCGGCCAAAGCTCCGTTTTCTGATCCACAATCTCAGACCACTTCAGAGGAGAAGAGTTGGGCGCAGAAAGTAGTCTTACATCAGGAACAATTTCCGAAACTGCGCTCGCCAATGTCGTCCCATTCCCGACCCCCAGAATGGCGAAGTTAGCTTGATGATGGCTCAGCTGCAATCTTGCAAAGCGCTCGGCGATTTCCACATCCTCGATCATTTGCAGAAAATATGGCCTGCCGGTTAACAACGAGTTGTAAACATAGTCGGCTAGCACACTAGACACGGGATTTACGTAAGCGCGATCGAAATCCAGCTGTGCCAGCGCAGGATCGTCAGGTGACACTGCTTTGTACTGCATCCGCATTTCGCCAAGTCCACGAGGATCGACAGAAACAATGTCGTAGCCGTCATCTAAGTATTTCTGCACTCCCGGCCAATCGTTCGGGGTGACTTTGCCATTCTCCCCGATCCAGAGCAGTGTTTGGCGGCGATTTTCTCCGAGTTTGTGAATGTATAGGAGCGGCAATTCGAGGTTGTGGCTGTGATGCAGCAGATATCGATCAATGCTGACGCCGGAGGAAACAGTATTTCCCAGCGATTCCCATTGAATCTGGTGAACTGGGGCAACGCCACCCCGATACTGGGCGACTGTCCACTTGTCGATTCCTGGGTAAGAATTTGAATAGTAGAGCTGTTTCAAAGTCGGTGCCGAACCAGCCTTATGCTCGACGTAGTAGTCGCGGATCACATCCATGAGCGATCTGGCATTCGCATACTCAAGCATCACCTGTCCGGAGTGAGTACACTGCAAATCTTTGTCATTGAGTTGCTGCACTGGCGGCAAGTCGTGCCGGACCGGCATACCGTTGAAACGATCTAGAAATTCGATCGCGAATTCCTGGTTTTCAGGTGAGAACTGGTGGCCGTTATATGTCTCATGCATGGCGATGCGTTCGCCGTGGCCAAATCGGGTGTAGAAATCAGAAACTTCGGAGAACGTCTTGTAAGTGCCTTCGATGGGGAAAAAATCGAGCGTCGCCGCCGCCAGGGCTAACGGGCGAGGATAGATCAACATCAGCAGTCCAGGATGATCGATTCCTTGTGAGATCATTCCGTACAAATCCTGCTCGGGGTCGCTGTCCGGATCTTTAAAAATCCGGTTGTAAACCCGCATCGGCAGCGCGGTGATGTAACAGGAAGGCGCAGCAACCTTGATTCGCGGGTCGAGCGCGGCAATGTAAGCGGTCTGAGTTCCACCACCGCTGGTTCCGGTGATGTTGATCCGCTCCGGATCGACTTCCGGGCGCGTCAGCAGATAGTCGAGTGCGCGAATGCCGTCCCAGATTTCCCAGCGTGCGAGGTTGGTTCCAGCGAGATACGCCAGATTCCCCAATATCGCGTGTTCGGCGCAGATCAGGTTATAGCGGCTCTTCTGGTTCTTTGCGTCCCAGAACTGGCTGCGCTCGCCTTGGCCAACTGGGTCCCAGGCGATCACCACATATCCTCGCTGCACCAGGCGCTGACATAGTGCCTGATAGTACGCTTTCCCATTCGGAGAATGCCCCGCGGGGACCAAAACTGCTGGATGCTTTTTCGAGCCACCATCAGGCACGTACACGAGCGCGGAGACATACACGCGAGGAACGCTCTCAAATATGAGCTTCTCTATGTGAAAACCCCGCAGTTGAATACGGCCGGTGATTTGTGGATTAAGCGGTGTCTTAACGGTAGGAAGCCCGCCCAACATTGCGAGTAAATGTTTTCGCAGTTCTTGCTGCAGGCGTAACAGATCTTGCTCCGTCTGAATGGCACGCCAGCGTTTGCGCCGTAGTCCATCCTGTTGCCACGCTAGTTCGGTCTGATATCGCAAATAGGGGGTGATTGCTGGTCCCTCTGTCGAGACCGGCGGAAGAACTCTAAACGCGCCGGCAGGAGGAGTATCTGCAGCAGTGAGAATATTGGCGGCGAGAAACAGCCCGACGCCGATTACCCGACATATTGTGAGCTGGACTCTCAAAACAGGTTCCCTTTTAAGTCAGACGGCGAGACCTCGGTCCCGCCGCCATCTGATTCATACAGCGAACCCGCCAGCGCGGCTCAATGCACAGTCACGGTCGCAGTCGCGGTGCTTCGTCCGAACTGATTGGTGGAATACAGAGTATATGTCGTTGTCGTGGTCGGGTTGATCACAACGCTCGATCCGCGCACCGGCCCGGCCGTAGGGTCAATGATGTTGTACTCGCTGTTTGAGACACTCCAACTCAAGGTCACGGGCTGCCCTGCTGAGATGCTGGTTGGGTTGGCGGTGAAACTACTGATCGTCGGCGAGGGACCGGTTGGCACATTCGCCGGAGTGTAGATCGTCCCGGTTTGCACCACCTCGAAGTTGGAAGCAGTGATCTGTTTCAGCAGGTTGAGATCGTTATTGTTCCAGCGGTTATCTGGAGCACCGCTTATGAAAATCGCACTACCATTGTCCGCCAAAATCAATCCGTATTTTTTCATGGCAGTCAGGATCACCTGGTCATCAGCCGGATAGCCAGAGATATCGAAGCTTGCTTTCAGACGCAACCGCAAACCCATAGGCGGCGCATTGGGGTCTGTGGTAGTTGACGCCCAGTGCGTAGCCGGAAGAACAAACGCCTTTTGGCTTGTCGGCACGGTGAACCGAAGCGCATGGTTGATTGCCCCTGCTGACACTTCGTCGTAACGTACAAGACCGGCGAACACTGGCAATCCCGCAGCATCAGCAGAAGTCCAGGTGTAAGGGCGTTGATCGTTGATAGTCATGTCCCAGATCGCAACCGAATCGGCGCTCCACTTTCCGCTCTTTAAGTTTGCATTGAAAAGCTCATACAACCAGCAGCCGTCTTTCTCAAGGACCAGCACATGGCGATCGCCATTGCCTGGTTTGGGATATCCCTCGATCAGCGCATTCGAAGGTATTGGGCCCGGTCCCGGATCGCTTTCGTCAAAAAAGTCTCCCAGCTTGATTGGCACTTTGGCTTGCGTTCCCGCCACAACCTGATATGGGATTCCGATCGTCTGGTTGTGAAAGGTTCCAGAACCAAAGTCTGGATGCAAAGTGACAGTTGATCCAATGAAATTGATGTAATTCGCGGAGTTTGGATCTACGGGCGCTGCCGATATATCAGTGTTCCACAGGCTCGACGATGAAAATGGGACAAAGCCATTGAGACTTGTCAGTTGGCCCACAGTCATACCAGCACAACTTCCAGTTTGAGCAAAACTAACTCCCGGCAGAACGAACAAAACAGCAATTGCGAGAAGAAACGAGCGATTCACATGGAGTTGCATATGTCTCCTTTCAAAGCGCTGCAGAGCAGCGGTTAATTAGTCTTTGGCTTTTGCATTCCGTGCCGGCAATGCAAAAACAGAGAGACGAAATGGTTCCCCAACGTGAATGTCTGCGAATAACCCTTCTGAGATCATTGTGTAACTGTTCTCAAGTTTTGCTCCGCTACTTCTTCACCAGCTTATACAAGCCACAAGCATTCTGGCGCGTGAAAGGTTCTGCTCACCACCAGGCACCAGCGCCAGGCACTTAACCGAGCCATTCATCCAGATGCTCGCTCACAAAAGCGTTGTCCTGCAATTCCGGATAACTCTTGCAGACTCGATCAATTTGCTCGCTTTGACCATGAGACAGGTCTTCATTCGGGTCCAGACACCATCGCCCCCGTAACAGTCCTTGGCGACGAAGAATCTCATTGATCCCGGGAATGCAGCCACGAAAACCGTGTTCGGGATCGAAGATGGCCGCGTTTGCGTCCGTCAACTGCTGTGCAAGCGTGAGCAGCTCTGGCAGATCGGAGCAATGCTTGACGCGCTGCAATTGACTAACGGCGGCCCTGGTCCACACTGCCCACTGCCCGAGCAGCCCGCCTGAGAATCGCACAGACCTTCCGCCAAAATTGAAATCAGACAGAAGATCAAGAATGATGTGATCATCATTACCTGTATAGAGAGCAATCTCACCGCCTCGACCCGATGCAGCCACGGCCCTCACGACATCGACGGTCTGGTAGCGATTAAACGGCGCGACTTTGATGCCCACAACATTTTCGACTTCCACCAATTCGCGCCAAAACTCATAGGGTAGAGAACGCCCGCCAACGCTTGGTTGCAGGTAAAAGCCCATGATGGGGATAGTCGAGGCGACCGCGCGCGCGTGGCTGATCAATTCTGAAACCGGCGCGTCGCACAGTGCGCCCAGGCTCAATAGCGCCACATCGTAGCCGAGTGAGGTAGCCAGTTCGGCTTCCTTCTGTGCTTGTGGCAGTTTGCCGCAGACGCCGGCGATTTTGACCAGATCGCTCTTACGCAGCTCATCCATCGCAAGTTCCAGCACCGGACGTAACAATCCGATCTTCGGATCACGAATCGTGAACTGAGTTGTATGAACGCCAACAGCGATGCCACCGGCTCCTGCGGCCACATAATAGCGGGTAAGCGCGCGCTGATGCTGCTCATCCATTTTACGTTCAGAAGTGAGCGCGAGTGGGTGCGCCGGAATCACCAGACCGGAAAGCAGTTTTTCTCGAACGTTCATCAGAACTTTCCGTCCCTGCTGGAAAAGTGCGTCGGTTTGTTCAGCATGGTGCGGCGGTTACTCACCCAATCCGCAATCCACTCGATCATTTCTTCTACCTGAACTGCGGGACACCCGAACAAGTGATGCGACTTGGCGGCATTGCTCAGCAGAGCTGTGTCGCTCTCCTGAAATTCGAACAGCGGTTGGATGCCGAATTTCTCGCCGAACTGTTCCGCAATTTTGCGCACCGAGAGGACCTCAGTACCGGTGACGTTAAGAACGAACGGCGGAGATGCGCAATGAGCGAAACAACGCAGGCAGATGGAATTGGCATCACCTTGCCAAATTACATTTACGAATCCCATGCGCAAATCGACAGTCCGCCGTTCAAACACGGCTTGCGCAATATCGGTAAGCACTCCATATCGCAGCTCAACCGCGTAGTTAAGGCGCAGAATTGTCACCGCAGTCCCCCAGCGGCTTGATCCGTATTCGAACATTCGTTCGCGCCCAAGTGCCGATTGCGCATATTCGCCTTGTGGATTAACCGGAGTCGATTCTGTTGCGCCGCCTTCACTTACTCGCATCAACGGGTAAACATTTCCCGTTGAAAACGCTACGATGCGTGAATTATGAAATCGCTCCGCAACCAGGCCCGGCAGAAATGTGTTCATTGCCCATGTCAAATGGGCAGAGCCGGTGGTGCCAAACTTGCGCGCTGCCATGAAGATCACGTTGCGAACTTCTGGTAATTTTTCCAACGCTGCAGGTTGGAGCAGATCCAGAGCAATGATCTCAATTCGTTGTTTCTCGAGGTGTTGCCGTAGTGCCTCGTCACCAAAGCGTGAGACTGCGATGATTCGCTTATCGGCTTTTGCCTGGTCAGCCGCGCGGCGCGCGAGAAGCGCGAGGCTCGGTCCCATTTTCCCGCCTGCGCCGAGGATCAGCAGATCGCCTTTTAGCTCTGCCATTGCCGCCACGTCGGCCGCTGTCGGACGCGACAGACGTTCCTCTATTTCCTGAACTGTGTCAATACTCGTCATTATCCAAGCTCAAAACCTGCAATCGCATAGATCATGTGCTCGTCTCCCCGGAGGGTGTTGCCGCGTGCCATTCGCGTCAAATGGCGCTGCGGAGTGAACCCGAAATCTCTGGCCATCGCAACAGCCTGTTTATTCTCCGGCAAGAGGTCCCAGGACCAACTGGCATTTGAAGACTCGTTCAATGCTTCGCCAATC
>DATBIE010000136.1:0-11131 GCA_036557105.1 Terriglobales bacterium | reverse complement strand
CAATCGGTCGTTTCTTCCCACCACAAAGTCAAGCTCGTACAGCTTTGGTGTCCATTTCCAAATGGACGGAAATCGCGCGGGCGATGCTTATGACGTTTACGTTGATCAATTGACGTTTACCGCGTGGTAGGACACACCTACAGGCGTTCACACTGCTGATTCAAGGTCGAAACGAATCGGCTGTATCGGTCAATTCCACAAAAAAGCTGTAGGAAATATTCGAGGGGGGATTCCGGAGACAAAATGAAAAATCAGAAGACCTCTTCATTCTGCTCAGTTTGAGGTGGAGGAACTCGTACCGTTGCCCGCGTTTTGCACACGTGACGCTTTGAGCTTATGTGCGACCGATTCATCGGCCGTCTTATTAAGGGTCTTAACTTTCGCAAACTCTGTCTCGGCTTCGGCCCGTCTGCCCATAGTTCGATAAAGCCGCGCTAAGCGCCAATGAACGGCGACGTCGCCCGGGTTCAGCTTCTCCGCAAGCTTCAGCTCTCGCATTGCATCGCTTTGGCGATTCATCTCCGCATAGACGATGCCTAAATCCAGATGCGCGAGCTCCTCGTCGGCATCAAGTCGAACTGCCTTCGACAGCAAGGGAAGCGCCAGTTCATTATGATTCAATTTGATCTGCGAATCCGCCAGATATACCAGGGCCTGCACATGGTCTGGAACGTTGGCCAGTTCGGCCTGAAATTGTTCGACAGCTTCCGCGTAATGTAATTGTGTCCACAATAAGTACCCCAGGCCAAAGTGAACGTTGGGCTCTTTGGGATTGGCCTTCACAGCGGCACGAAACTGTTGAATTGCGCCTGCGTGGTCCTGCATTTCGTCCAGGGCTTCACCCGCGAGCATGTCAGCCTCGGCCGACTCCGCATTCAAATTCAGGATCTCGTGATAAACATCAAGCACACACTGGTACTGCTTTGCGGCCAAACAGCTGTGCGCGAGGATCAACCTGAAAGGAAGATTCTGCGGATCATCGACTGTGGCTTGCTTCAGTAGTGGAATTGCCGCGGAATAATCTTCGAGGCCGTAGTCTGCCATCCCAATCAGGATTTTTAATCGCTGTGACTCAGGCGAAGATGCGGGTTGACCTTTAAGCAGGCCGTTGAATATCCGGACGGCATCTCTCAGTTCGCCAGCTTTAAAGAGCGCCAGCCCCAGATTCATTTTCAATCCGGGCATCGCCGAATCTAATGCCAAAGCCTTTCGATAATGAGGTATGGCTTGGGTGTAGTGCTCCTGTTTTGCTTCCAGAAATCCTAAATGCGCATAAGCTTCCGCACTGTTGGGTTCTGCTGCCGCTACAGCTTGCCAGGCCGCTTCCGCCTCGGAGTTGCGGCCCTGTTGCTCGAGAGCAATCGCGTTCTGCCTCTGATTGGCTGCCGGGCTTGTCTGTTGTCCGACCGCATCACGAGCTGCACATCCGAAGACACATATGAGAATCAAAACCAGATGTGCCACTCTGACAGACTTCACACCTACATCCATGTCCTATTCTTGTCTGTCAGATGATCGATCTGCAAATCATGGAATCGCGATCGAACTACAACAAGCTTGGGCGCGGGAGGAACTCCGCGCCCGTGCTGTTGTCAGAAGCTGATTTTTCCTCCAAGCTGCAGTACTCGAGGATCGTAGGTCGTAGTTATCGCTCCGAAGTTGGAGTCACCGGAGTTCGTGTCGACGCCGTTGAATTCAGTGTGGTTGAAGGTATTGAAAGACTCAAAGCGCAGTTCCAGCTTCACTCGCTCAGTCATGGAGAAGGTCTTGAAGAGCGACATGTTGAAGTTGAACAATCCCGGCCCGACAATCGCATCCTTTCTGGTGTTGCCGAAGCCCTGATTCGCGCCGCCGTTCCATGGAGCCACCGGGGCGCCGAACGAACTGGCGCTGAACCAGTGATCCACGGTATGCGGATATGAAATCGGCCCGACCTGTTGCGGACGGTTCCTGGTCCCGCCGCCCAGGCCGACTGTTTCAGGGCCCGTGTAGATCACGCCATTTCCGCTATTGACTGGTGATCCCGACTGGGCAATCGTTATCCCCGAGAACTCCCAACCACCAAGCACACCGTGCAGCCATCGACTTGAGGTATGCGCGAAGAACGGGAGCGAGTAAACGTAGTTGGCGTTAAAGATGTGACGCCGGTCGAACTGCCCAGACCCTTTGTCATAAGCGAGATTGAAAGGATTCGAGGCCCCGCCGAGATCGTTGGCTACCTGGTCAATTTCGTGAGAGTAGGTATAAGCCAACTGCACAGTCAGACCATGCCGATTTTCCATCCGTATGCCGGCCTGCAATGAGTTGTAGCTGAAGTTGCTTTCGTTCGTCTCTTGCGTGATGGAACTGAAACCGGGGAAAATTCGGACTAAGTTAGGGCTCAATGTGCCGGCCGCGACTTGCTGGCGCAGATTATAAGGATTTGTCGGATCGCAGTTTGTACCGCTTTCGGAGGGGTTGGAGGATCTGCAAGGGTTGGTCAGAGGCAATGTGTTAATCGGTATGTCGAGGCTTTGATCCCAGCCTCTGGTTCCGACATACTGCACGATTGCGATAACCGATTGCGACAACTCGCGTTGTACGCCGAGGCTAAACATCAATGTACCCGGAACCTTGTACTTGTACTGCAAAGTAGTCATCGTCGAAGGAAAGACCGATAAACCTGCGTTTGCTCCCGTGTTCGCGCTGATATTCGGGTTGGAGAAGTAAACATTATTCGCTTGAGGCTGGAACGCAAATGGTGGATTGAGAGCGGCGTTATAGACATCGTTGCCTTGCACTCGCTCATAAAACACTCCTGCGCCGGCTCGCAATACAGTCCTTCCGCTGGAGTCAAGGCTGTAAGCAAATCCGACGCGCGGCTCCCACGTGTTGTAGTAATTCTGGACGTTCCCTTTTGGGAAGCCGCCGACACCCGCCTGCCGAATGCCATTGAGATAGAACGGCTGCCCATTGAAGGTGCTTAAGACGGCAGGATTGACGCTTCCATCACTATTCAAAGGATACGGCTGAGACGTGTCATATTCAGTCGGCACAAAATTTGCGAACTGGTTATAGCGCTCGAACGCGTGCGGCAATGCGTCAAAGCGAAGCCCCAGGTTCAAAGTAAGCCGCTGGGTTACGTGCCAATTGTCGTTTCCATAAAAGGCATAATTATTGTTCACCCAGTGCTTGCCGGCGAGGAATTGCAATTGCGTCCAGCTATCGGCATCGCCGAGCAGGAAATTTACGTATGAATCCTGCGAAAACGAGCTATTGCCAAAAGCGGCAGTGCCATTCGTGTTTGCCTGCAGTTCCTGGTTCTTAACTGCATGCAGCCAGCTGAAACCAAACTTGAACTGATGGCGTCCGTGCGTCCACGACACGTCATCCCTCGGTTCATAACCAAAGTACGAATTTTTCCACGGGAAGTAAGTGGTGCTCCAAACCGTATTCAAAGGTCCACCCAGGTTGACCTGGGGCAGCCGAGACTCGCGGTTGTTGGAGAGCGGAAAGAACGACGTACCCGTCCACCCGCTTGGTTGCGAGAATGACGTCAGACCTGGACCATTCACTGGACTTAAGTGAATGGTATTGCCGCTGAAGAGGAAGCTGGTCTCGTTCAGCAATGAATTCGAATACGTCTGTGTCAGCTTGATGGTTGATGACCAGGAGGGGTTCAGCATTGCCGAGCCCACCGTGGGATAGTTACCACCCGGTCCCCAGAGGGGCGGGTAATAAGTTTGCGACATTGCGTCGTGCAAGTAGTGCCCCATCAACTGCAATTTGCTGTTGATGTTGTGATCGATGCGCACCACGTCTTCACGGACGTTGGTGGGCTGCGACGGTGAGGCGATGTATTGATTCGCACCGAAATTCGGGTGCGGAAACGTTCCCTGGTTCAGAAAAAGTATGGAGTTCTGGTCGATCAGCTCGGCTGGAATAACTACCGTCCCAGGCGTCGGGCCACTGGGAAATGCGGATCCCGCACTCAATCCATTCGCCGAATAGGCGGCAATCTTGGCCGGATCAGAGGTCATGGGTACAATCGGCGCAGCCGTGTCGCCCTGCCCCTGCCAATCGTAGGTCAACGGCTGGCCAAGAGCTGGAAAGTTGCTGGCGAGAATCGCATTTTGCACCGTGGGAGTACTTCCCTGGATCAGCCGTCGCCACTCCTCATTTACGAAGAAGAAGGTTTTGTTTCCGATGTGTCCGCCGAAATTGAACCCCGGAATGTTCAGGCGAAACTCTGGTTTTGGCTTGCCGGCAAGATTAAGGAAATAATTATTGGCGGCATAAGCTTCGTTGCGGTTAAACTCCCAGACCGATCCGTGGAACTGCTTGGTTCCGGACTTGATTACCATCGCGATCGTCCCGCCGGAACCGATTCCATAATCCGGGCCGTAGTTGCTGTCGAGCGTCTGAAATTCGGAAAGCGCATCAATCGATGGCAAAGAACTGAAACAGCCGCCGCAACCGCGATCGTTCAGTTCGCCGCCATCCAGCAAGTAAATGTTGTGCGTGGAGCGGGTCCCGTTGAAACTGATGCCGTTTGCGCTGGTAAGCGCGTTCACCCCTCCGAAACTCGGCATGTTATTCGATTTGCCCATGCCGAGCGCTGCCAGTTGGGTGACGTTCCGGCCATTCGTCGCCAACTGCCTTACCTGTTGGCCGCTGATCAGACTACTGACCTCGCTGGTTTGGCTTTGAACCTGCAAGGCATTTGCTTCTACTGTGACCGATTGCTCAGAGCTGCCGATTGCCAGCGGCACATTCGCTTGCAGGTTTTGCGCTACGTTTACAACAATGCCCGTCTTCTTGTACTCCTGAAATCCTGGTGCTGAGGCGCTCAGCGTATATGTGCCGACACCTACGTTTGGAAAGACATAAAGACCAGATGAATTGGATGTTACCTGACGTACTTGTCCGGTCGCGATATTGGTAATCTTAATGGCTGCGTTTTCAACCGCGGCCCCCGATGGATCGATCACCGTTCCGGTGATCGTGGCGTTCTCCTGCGCCCAACTGATTGGCGCGGAGACAAACAACATTCCTATGGTTATGAGAATTGACGAGAGAAGAAGTGGTAGTTGTCTTTGCAGGTTACGGGAGTGGTGACCAACACGCGTTGGCGCCTGGCTCATAGCAATTCCTCCGGCACCCAACGTGTTCTAGTCTCGGCCGCTCCGAATCGTGCGTCAGGCCAAGAACGATATTTCGTTTAGACGAGTTTGCGCTCCCCAGTAATCGTTTACTCGCCGAATGAACTTTTAAATCTATCGGTAAGTGTTTGTCAAGACATTTCGTTAGAACGCGATGTTTCTCAGAAAAGGCTGACTAGTGGAGTTCGTTGAGCTGAATTCGGAGTTTTTGGAAATTCAGCAAACGATTGCTATAGTCAGATGCGCAAACTCGACCTGCATCGAGTTGGGGCAAGTACCTCCACCATCACACTTGCAGCTTGCTCAGATAGTCGTAGCTCATTTGGATAGCTTCGAGCGGCGGCTGTTCGCAGTAGTCCTCTTCGACGTAGTAGTGCTGCATGCCACCTGTTTTCGCGGCGGCGAAAATACGTTTCCAATCAATGGTTCCGTGGCCGACAGGCGCGAATAAGCCCACCTTGGCGTCTAGTTCATGAGTAGGCGCGGGCTTGTCCTTCATATCCTTTATATGAAGTAGCGGAAAACTCCCCGGGTACTTTTTGAAATACGCGACTGGATCCGCACCCGCGTGCGTCACCCAGAAACAATCCATTTCGAATTTCACCAGTTTCGGGTCAACCGAGTGATGCAGGTAATCGTAGGCCGTGGTCGTACCATACTTCCTGAATTCGAAGTTGTGGTTGTGATAGCAGAATTGTATTCCGGCTTTCTGGGCAGTCTCGCCGGCCTTGTTGAAGATCTCAACCAACTGTTTGTAGTCGTCGAACGACTTTCGTTCGTCAGGCTGAAGGATTGCGTTCACCATGTATTTCAGGCCGAGCTGGTGGGCATCAGCGACATGCTGGTCCCAGCCGCTCTTAACATCCTTCAGCATGTAGTGGCCGCTCGAGGCAGTGATTCCGTTATCGCTCAGGATTTTTTTGAACTCGGCGGGAGACTTGCCATACAGCGAATAAATCTCCACGTCCTTGTAGCCGATTTTCGCAACCTGCGCGATGGTTCCGGCGACATCTTTTTCGAGTTGATCGCGCAAAGTGTAGAGCTGAAGACCTACGGGCTTTCCATAAGGGCTGGCAAACAAAGATGCGGGTATAAAGCTGGGAACCGCTGCCGCAGCCGCTCCCGCGGCTGTAGTTCGCAAAAAATCTCGCCGATTCATCACGGATTCGCTCTCCTTTGGCTATACAAAGTTGAACACAACGACTCAGTTCTCAGCAAGGAAGTGATCGAGTCGCGCGGCGACGCAAATCTGAGGCGTCAAAGCCCACACGCATTCTAACCTGATACGTAGGTGCGAAAACTCTGGGTGAGTACCGATTGGATTCGCTGACCATTTTCGGAAGAATCTGTTCTCATCCCTATTCAGGGTTGGGAATTGGTGTAAGAACTCGAGGCGGCTTTCGCAGGTCAATCACTTTCGAATCACTGGGCACTTTGAAAAGCATGGCATCAGGCTCGCCAAGAATAATGCCCGACAACTCAAAATTTTGATTACCGACCTGCGGGTCCTGCACCTTGCTGATCAAATTGACGCCGAGCAGCGGCGAATACCAGTACTCGCGGTTGATTTGGATTGGGTTGTTGTTGCCGACCGCGCCTGTCTCGATCGTTGCCGTTTCCTGAATGCCTATCGTTTCGAGGCCACTGATTGATTGCGTCCCAAGGTCCTCAAGAACCGGGGCCCCGGGCGGTCTTGGTGATGCGGTTCGCGCCGTCTGAGGAGGAATGAATGGATCCGGCGTAAACGGCTCGACCTGGCAAACGCGATCCTGTGGCACACAGATGTATTGCTCGTGAGCAATCGGGTCGCTGATCTCAATCTGCGTAATCTCGGATGTATGCTTCCCGTCATCCGGCACCAGTAGCCTGCGTTCCTGAAATATTCTGCCGTCATGGTCGCGAGCAATCGCTCTGTGGTTCTTGAGCGTGATGGTAGTGCCATCCGCTAATTGCCGCGTCCATTCTGTATTCACCACTGCACTGAACGGCTCTCTCGGAAGCGAAGGAATAAGAATGCTGATCAGCACGCCACGCATTCCGCCGTCAGGAGGCCGACGAAGTTGCTGGGGAGCTTGAGCTGTGGAGAGCGATGATTGAAGGATGAGAGACGCCGCTACGAAGTGGAAACATAAGCTTCGCATGTGGTTTTCGCGCAATTCCTCTTGCGGCTTCGAACAGTAAGGATTGTACGCTTCGGACAATACGCAAGACAGAGCGTTCTCGGATTGACAAATTGACCACTCGGGGCGGAATATGGATGCCGATTTCGAAATCGGTCACACAATTAAAGATGCGAACACATGCGACTCTCCTCCGATCCGCCGTATTTTTCTTGTTAGTCCTCAGTTGGTTTTTTCTGGTACCTGCTTCATCAGCCAAGACTGCCAGCACAAGCGCGGGCGCAAAGCCTTTTCTTGGTCGCTGGGATCTGACGCTGAAAGCTCCTGATCGCGAATATCCGTCGTGGTTGGAACTCAAAGAAGAAAATGGGCAACTCAGCGCCGAGATGGTCGGACGCTGGGGCAATGCCCGCCCGCTTCCGAAAGTTGAAATCTCCAATGGAACTCTAACCTTCGTCTCGCCCAAAGAAGAAGAAAGCAGCCCGCACGACCTGACGTTTGAAGGGAAGCTTACTGGCACAACATTGACCGGCACCGTTGTTGGGCCAGACGATAAGACGTGGCACTGGAGAGGAATCAAAGCGCCGAGCCTCAAGCGTTCAGGCACGCCACATTGGGGGAAGCCGATTCAGTTGTTCAACGGCAAAGACCTCACCGGATGGCATCCTGACAAACCGGACGCGACCCCGATGTGGACAGTTAAGGACGGAACGCTGGTTAGTCCCGGACATGGACCTGAACTCATCAACAACTCGAAGTTTGAAGATTTCAAACTTCATATCGAGTTCAATTGCGGCGAGAAAGCAAACAGCGGCGTCTATCTGCGCGGACGTTACGAGGTGCAGGTGGAAACCAATTCCGCGCAAGAGCCTGCGAGTCATCATACCGGCGGAGTCTACGGATTTATCGCGCCGTCTCCCGAGCAACCGCGCAAAGCCGATGAGTGGCAAACGTACGACATCACATTGATCGGCCGAATGATCACTCTGGTTCAGAACGGCACGACCATCATCAACAATCAGGAAATCCCGGGCATCACCGGAGGCGCCCTGGATAGTCACGAGGCATTGCCCGGCCCCATTTACCTGCAAGGCAGTGAAGATGGGCACGTAGCGTATCGAAATATCGTGATTACGCCGGCCCAGAAGTGAGCCGCGACTCGATCATAAAGAGCGTTCCCACGTCGCACCAATTGCAATGACCCGATTTCTCGAGGACATCCTTCGCCAACCCGAGGAGTTGAACCGAGCACTCAATCATCTGACAGGGCCCGGTCGGAGTCGGTTGGGAGAGGCGGCGGAAAGAATTCGCCGAGCAAGCACAACCTACCTGACTGGAATCGGCAGCAGTTGGCATGCGGGTCTGTGCGCTGCGTCTCTGTTTTCCGCTGGGTCACGGCCCGTGTGCTTGCAGGACGCCGCTGATGTCGCGCATTTCGCAAAGTTGCGGCGTGACTCCGTTGTGATCGTCCTTTCCCGCAGTGGCAAGAGCATAGAAATCGTCAGCGTAGTGGAAAAGGCGCGTGAAAGTAGTGCGTTCGTCATTGCCATCACCAACGCTGAAGATTCGCCGCTCGCGCTGGCTGCACAGGTTCCAATCGTGGTGCCTGCCACATTTGATCACGCAATTTCCGTCAACACATATTCCACGATCGCGCTTGCGGCAGGCTTGTTGGCTCATAGTACGGTTGAGTCGCTGGATGAAAAGTTGACTGCAGCATTGGCGCGTGCTGTTCGGGAACTGCCGCGTTCTATCGAAACCTGGCAGGAACAAATTGCCAAGTCGAGATGGTTGTTATCCGGCGCAACGCATTACTTCCTCGCGCGTGGCTCAAGCCTCGGCAGTTGCCTGGAATCACGGCTGCTATGGGAAGAAGGTGTGAAGACTCCGGCGACGGCAATGGGCACAAGTAGCTTCCGCCATGGCCCTCAGGAAATGCTGCGTGAAGGGATGAGAGTCGGCATTTGGATGGACCCCTTGTGCATGCGAGAGGAGGACTTTGCATTGGCGGAGGATCTGAAGAGGCTGGGAGTTTCGGTTATGCTGATCGGGCAGAATCTTCCAGAGCACGCGGCCGACCTCGTGCTTCAGCTTCCGGAAATTCCGGCGCCATGGCAATTTCTGATCGATATTGTTCCTGCGCAGCTCGCAGCGGAGCAGCTGGCGCGACTGTCGGGCGCAAATCCCGATTCCTTCCGTTATTGCTCGTATGTTGTCGAAGACGAAGGCGGGCTGTTGAAGCAGGACTCAAAGTCGCCGAGTGGCCAAACCGTTTCACATTAACAAGCAAGTTGAGGAAGAACGCGGTAAATTGTTTTGCTCGATCGAACTCAAAATCTGGAGATCAAATCATGAGCGAATATTCTCGCCGTAAGTTTCTTGGACTCAGCGCCGCCGCCGCGGGAGCATCGATTGCGGCGAAATCAATTCTGTTAGACCCGGAGCCACTGTGGGCCGCGCAGGCGGTTGCTCCCAGCGACCGAATTCAGTTCGGAATAATTGGAATCGGCATGCAGGGGTCGGGCCTGCTGACGGATGCGATTACGTTACCCGGCGTCGAGTGCGTCGCCGCGTGCGATCTATACGACGGACGCCACACTCTGGCCCGAGAAATCACCGGGAACGCAAATCTTCCGGTCACGCGCCGCTATCAGGACTTACTTGCCAACAAAGATATTCAATGCCTGATCGCGGCCGTTCCCGACCACTGGCACAAGCAAGTGGTCGTTGATGCCGTGAATGCCGGGAAAGATATTTACTGTGAAAAGCCGATGTCACACAGCCCAGCCGATGGCGTGGCCATGGTTGAAGCCGCGCAAAAAACAGGACGCATCGTGCAGATCGGCTCGCAGCGCGTCAGTTCTCAGATTTGCAAGAAGGCGAAAGAACTGATCGCTCAGGGCACTCTCGGCGACATCAACCTGGTCGAAGGATGGCTAGGGCGAAACGATCCGACCGGGGCGTGGGTGTATCCGCCACCGCCGGATTTGTCGCCGCAGAACCTCGATTGGGACACGTGGCAGGGCACCGTGCCCAAGAAGCCCTTCGATCCGTACACTTTTGCGCGCTGGCGCTGTTGGAGGGAATACGGCACGGGTCTCGCCGGCGATCTCCTCGTCCACCTGATCAGCGGCATGATGTTCATGCTGGGCATCAATGAGGCCCCGAAACAGGCGGCTTCCGTCGGCGGCATTCTGCGGTTCAAAGACGGCCGCAACATGCCCGATGTCCACGGAACCATCTTCTATTATGGCGAGCTTCCCGTTTACATGCGGCTCAATCAGGGCTGCGAAATGCCGGAGACATATCGCATCCAAGGGTCAAAGGGAATTCTCGAGGTCGGCGAGTTTGGTCTGAGCTACACACCGCAATCGGGGAAGGACACAGCACCCAGCTATTACGACTCCAGTTTTCCGCACGCCATGCGTGCCGCCTATGAGAAGAAGTGGCACGAGGAGAACGATCCGAAAATAGGTCATGACGCCATGCCGGAGACCATTTCTTTCCGCGGCCATGACTATGACGACATGACGCCGCATCTTTGGAATTTCTTCCAGGCGTCGAAGTCTCATGGTTCGGTGGTTGAAGATGCGGTCTTTGGCCATCACGCAGCATTGGCGTGTCACATGGCGAACGAGTCGTACTTCCGCCGCAGAGCCGTTTATTGGGACGAAAATTCGAAGAGTATCAAAAACAGTTGAGCATGACGGTAGACGATTTCCGGCGGCTTGCCCTGAGTCTTGAGGGAGCGGAAGAAAGCTCCCACATGGGACAGCCCGACTTCAGAGTAGGCGGCAGAATTTTCGCAACGTTGGCTGCCGCCTCTCAGGGTTACGGGAATCTGATGCTGACGACGGAGCAGCAGTCGGA
>DATBIE010000135.1:0-11005 GCA_036557105.1 Terriglobales bacterium | reverse complement strand
AGCAGGCCATCGTAGTTCGAAGCCGATGTGTTGGTGGCGTAAACCGAATACGGATATTGCGGATTGAACCCGATGCCGAACGGCAGCAGCCCATTGAATTGCAAACCGAATATGATGCTGCCCATATCACCGTATTGGAGTTGAGGGTCTCCAAGACAATTGGCGACCACCTGTGTACCCGTGCTGCCGCATTGGGGAATGACCGGCACCAGGTCGTTAAAAAACGGCTGATCGGCTATGGGACGTCCCGCTCTCGCATCACGCTCCATGGCGATGAACGCCTGACTCATGAGTTGTCCTGAGCCTGGATCTTTGAAGTCCATCAACTGCCCGGCATCGGTTTGTGCCATCAATCGCCGCCCGAAACGTCCGAAGAAGGTCGCATCCAGTTGAAACTTGCCCGGCAGCTCGCGCTCTATGCCGAAGGTCACCAGTTCCGAATAAGGTGTTTTGAAGTTAGGATCGAACGCGTAATTCAACGTGTTTTGAGCAATTCCCTCCCCCACAAAATCGGTGAACGGAGAAACTGGAATCGTAATTGGCGATGGCCCAGGTAAGTTGGGTGGGACTTCTCCGATTGTGCCAAAAAACGGTCCGGCTGCAAGCTGCTGCGCCTTCGTCAAACCGGATTGCGTCGGGTAGAGCGTGGTCGCTCCAGTTGTAAAGACGGCGGCAATCTGATTTTGCAGGAACTGGACAGAGTTCAGTGCGGGGTGGTCATAGATCATTCCTGCTCCTCCTCGCATAACTGTCTTGCGATCCCCCATCAGTTCTCCCAATACTCCGCCGGTAAACGATGGGTTGTACGCAAATCCGAAGCGTGGGGCGAAATCTCTCCAGTCGGGATGGTAGTAGCCCGGACCATGGTTTACCTTGCCCCCGAGACTGAATACAGTCAGCGGGTTTCCTGGAGCAACGCCGGTTGCGGGGCAATCGGGCAGTGGAGCTCCGCAGGCGCCGTTCCCCTGTAGTCCGCTCCGAAGCCGCGGATCCAGGTATTGGTGGTAGCCAAGGTTGGAGATTGCCTCCAGGCCATTGGCTTCATAGGGGACGGAGTAGTACGTGTAGCGCAACCCGTATGTAATCGTCAGGTCTTTGCGCGCCTTCCACGTGTCCTGCAAATAGAATTCACTTTCCTTCGCTTTGTAATAGCGGACCGAAGGCGTGCCTACCGGAAATGCATTTAGCCCACGGTCGTAGTTATAGTTAGTCGTGACCTGAGCATAGCGGCCCATTGCAAAGGGCAGTGACTTATCCCAAAGATCAGTAACACTCGAATCGCTCAGGATATCTGAAGGACGCAAGCCGGAGTTTGATAGATTCATCAGCCCACCTCCTATCCCAATTGTGGGATAAATGAAGGAGTTTCCTAAACTGGAAAGGATGCTGATGGGTTTGAATGTTCCGCCTGCCTGAAAGGTGTGAGTGCCGCGTAAATACGTGAAGTCATCTCGAAAAACCGGCACTGAGATATGCCGGTCTTGTCCGCTCTGGCTTTCATAGGGAGCGGAAATGATTCCGAAATCAGTTCCGCCTGCAGCGTTGTTGTAGTCAGTATTGCCCAGCGGATTAAAAAGACTCGGCGTCGCGAACTTCTGCCGCGTCAGTCCATATGCGAATTCATTGATCATGTTGCTGTTGAGCGTCCACGTGTGCCCAATCACGTAGGCATAATTGTGGTTTTGTGCCACGCGCGTCAGTGGATCGCCCGGGAACTCAGATGGCGCAGGGAAGTTGAAGTTATCGCCCTGTATCTCCCGATCAATTGTGAATCGGCCGAACAGCTTCATTTTGTCGTTGATGTTGTAATCAATGCGGGTCACATAGATATTCGGGCTGTCATGAGCGGGCAGATTGGTGCGGAATCCGCCTGTGTTCACCCCGTCGCCGCCCGTCGTCAGATCGTTGGCGTGCGGGTAGCGACCATTGATATAGCTGAGAAGGGCGGCATTGAACTGCAGGTTCGGGTTGATTGCCTGCAACTGAGCATTGTCGAGCGGCGTAATACAAGCCGGCTGCGTGTTCTGCCTGCTCTCACCGCTGCAATTCGGCCCGTTATTGATGTACGACAGGAGGCCGTTTCGATAGGAATCGAGTGGCACAGTCCATTCGACCGGAGCCTGGCTGGCATCACGTCGGCCTTCATAGTTAAAGAAAAAGAACAGCCGGTTTTTTACTATCGGTCCACCGAGACTTGCGCCGAACTGGTTGCGAATCAGCACCGGTCTTGGAACGCCGTTTAGATTATTGAACCAATCGTTCGCCTCCGTCAGCGTGTTGCGGTGGTACTCATACGCGGAGCCGTGAAATCGATTGGTCCCGCTCTTTGTCACCAGCGCAACCTGCGCCCCCGATCCACGCCCTTCTGACGACAGAGGATTCGCAGTCTCGCCGCGGAACTCCTGAATCGAATCGACTGGCGCGTTTCCAACCGTGATGAACGCCTGTCCGATGGCATAGTCATTGATATCCAATCCATCCAGCGTGTAGCTGCCTTGGTCCGCGCGCGCCCCGGTCACCGCGCCGTCGCGGTTTCCGCCCGGATCATCCGCTACCGACGATGTAACTACTCCTGGTTCGAATACCAGAAGTCCCGTGGGATTGTCGCGCACCGCGACTGGCAGTTCGTGTACGAGTTGCATATCAAAGTTGTTGCCCACGGTTGTGTCAGTCGTGTTTAGCGACACGCCTCCCCCGGCCGCGATCACTTCCACCGTCACAGACGCATTACCGATACTTAACTGCACATTCTGCGTGTGAGTAGTGTTCACGGCCACATAGATTCCACGCACCGTTCCTGTCTGAAACCCCTCCATAGACACAGTGAGCATGTAAGCGGGGCCGGGCAATACCTGAGCGAACGTGTACGACCCACTGGCGTTCGTGTGGGTCTCGTACCGGGTATTTGTCTTGGTATCGACTAGTTTGACGTCGGCCCCCACCACGATCGCGCCGCTGGCATCAGTGACCACTCCAGTCAGGGATGCCACTTGCTGGGCATGCGCCTGCGGATTCGCCGATGCGAGAAGACCGGCCGCGATCAACGCAAAAACAAACATCAGATTGAACCGGTCCCGACTGGGCCTTGACGTTTTCATTGAAGTCCTCCCTTATCTTGGGCATGCCGCTTTTCGCGCTGCCTCTCGACAAACACATTCTTGTTTGCGTTGGTTGAATGGATCGCAGGTGCGCACCTGTAGCGTCCGGGGAAACAGGAGGCACGAATTTGTCCAGGCGCCTTGCTTTTGCGGATCTAGGGACTAGTCGCAGAACTTCGAGGACATGCTCCTGACCATGGAAGACAAGTAGCTGGAATTTTGTGGGAAGGATTTCGCATTTGAATCGAGTTTCGAATCGAGGTTCTACTGTGTTTGGAATATCCGGAGATTTGAAATATGAGAATTAAGAGATCGCAATTCGCGTTAACCAATCCTTCTGCCGGTATCCCGCATATTTGCAAATCATCAGCCCCGGAACTCAGGGATAAGTGCACTCTCCCCAGGGACGAACGAAGGCGTTCCCACTGCTATGATTCTGAAACTGCGAAGCCGTGAACACTGAACTGGTGATCGAGCGGGGCCCCTCTGAAAATTCTTTAGTAGCTTCCGGCATCCTGTCTGAATCCCGCGAAACGGCATTCTCAAAACCGCAAAAACCAATAACTTTGCGCGATTGGCGGCTCTGGGCACTGAGTCTCTCCTTCTTCTGGATCCTGTTCGTACTCGGAATGCTCTCCATGCTTACGTTCGAGCGGGCCGGCGGCGAGACCCTGATGAAGCAGCAGATCGTAATTCTGCCTGCCATTCAGGACACCATATTTGCGCTTCTTGCTCCGATCGTCTTTGTCATTGCTTTCCAATATCCACTTCAGCGGCCTTACAGGAGAAAACGTGCGCTGGCGTACTTTGCGGGAGGCGTGTTCTTCACTGCGGTTCATGTGCTGCTCAGAATACTTTCCTACCCAGCCTGGAACTACGCTGCCAGGAAATATGAATGGTCATTGGTCGATTGGCGGACTTTCAGCCTCGTTTTTCATTGGCCTGCGCTGAAGACACTATTCCTGTGGAACCTGGTTGAGGACATCTTCTCCATCTATATTCCGGTTATTGTTGCGGCGCACGCCTGGCTCTACTACACCCGCTATAAGGAACGCGAGCTCCGGTCTGCTCAACTGCAAACGCAACTCAGCGACGCGAAATTACTCGCGCTAAAGAACCAGCTTCAGCCTCATTTCCTTTTCAATACCTTGCATTCGATCTCCTCACTTATGCTGCGCGACGTCCGTTTAGCCGACACCATGATTGCCCGCCTTAGTGATCTTCTGCGCATGAGCTTGGAAGATGTCGGCGAACACTTTACGTCTCTGAAACGGGAGATCGAGTTCACCCAGGCCTATTTGGACATTGAAAGAATCCGCTTTGGCGACCGCTTGTCCGCAAAATTCGAAGTGCCACCGGCCCTCCTGGACCTGCCCGTCCCCCAATTCCTGCTGCAGCCGCTGGTCGAGAACTCCATAAAACATGGCATCTCGAAGCGCGTCTCCGGCGGCGAGATTGCCGTGATGGCTTGCCGGAAAGGAAGCAAACTCGCTCTTTCCGTCCGGGATAGCGGAGCGGAGGTTTCCCATAGGGTCGGCCCAACCGTTCAGGCCGGTTTCGGCCTGAAGGCGACCCGGGAACGCCTGCGGACCTTATACGGAGAGGACCAGAACTTGAATGCAGATTTCTTTATCGGTGGCGCTGAAGTCACAATTTTGATACCCATTCCGTGCTAAGCACGTCTGTAGGTCATGGAGCACGAATTACCTCAATCAGTACATTTGACCATTCCCGGAGTGACCTCGGTGCATTCTCCCCTGCTCCGTACGTTAGTTGTTGACGACGAACGTCCTGCCCGAGACAAGCTCAAAATTCTCCTGGCCGAAGAACCTGACATCAAGGTAGTCGCCGAGTGCGGAAACGGCGCCGCGGCGTTGAAGGCCCTCATCGAACTGAAGCCGGACCTCTTGTTGCTGGATATTCACCTTCCCGATGTAGACGGATTTTCACTGCTCAAGGCTTTACCGGCCTCGCAACTGCCGGTCGTGATTTTCACCACCGCCTATGACCAATACGCAATCAAGGCGTTCGAGGCCAATGCCCTCGACTACCTGCTGAAACCGTTTGACCACCAGCGGCTGCGGGAAGCGCTTCATCGGGCCCGGCTGGCGGTCACGACCCAGAATGACCGTATTCTGACGGACCAATTGCTCCGTATCTTCCAAATCACACGGCAGGCGCCGCCTTCCCGTCGTCTTTTAATACGGGCGGGAGGCCGGGTCGTGTTTCTCGCATACGACGAAATTGAATGGATTGAAGCGGCGGCCAATTACGTTCGCGTGCACTCCGGCAAGGTCTCATACATGCTGCGTAGCAGCATCGGCAGCATTGCCGAGAAACTTCCCAATGAGCAGTTTGTCCGCATTCACCGCTCCATCGTGGTAAACGCGCGCATGATCAAGGAACTTCAGCCGTGTAACAGCGGCGAGTTTATCGTCGTTCTTCGCAATGGAAAGGAATTGTCATGCAGCCGAGGATACCGCGCCGGCCTGCAGCGCTTGATCGAGAGCACTCCCGTGCTATGACGCTCTAAGCGCGCAAAGTGGGACTACTCCACTGCCAGACTGACCTGCCATTCTCGGTTTTCCGAATGACCTCGCCCCGCTTGGCCAAATGCCGAAGCACGCTCATGACTGACGCCATCGGATTCCTTTGATGAAGTAATAAACGGGGATCAGCCGTGTTGATGCGACTACAGATCTCGCGCACGGAGTGAGGATGGGGCGCATGCAAAAGAAGTAAGCGGCATAACAGGCTGAGGCCGCGCATATTCTTACGTCTAGGTCGTATTAGGGACAAAATCTCTTCGGAAAACAATTCTTCGCCGACGATCAGTGATAACCCGTGCAGGGTTTCCCGTAATGCCGCGATATCGCCCTCCACTGTTTTAAGCTCTCTTCGAAGAACGACAATTTCTTTGGTAATGCTTTCACACGAAATCCAGTGGCTATCTTCTCCGAAAGACCTCACCGGAATCTCTGCGGTTTTAGCGTTTTCCCTGTCCGGCATGGGCCGAATATAGGCCGTCGCTTGTCGGATTCCACACGCGAGGGATGAACACTTGCCTTTTGTTGATGTTTGGCGTGTTTCACGTGATGGTGTTGACCGCGCCTCGCGGTATTGTTAAGAGCAAAGTTCTTTCACACGTCCATTCCTGGAGCAATCCGACAGAACGATGAGTTCCTGTCGCCGGAAACGGAGCGAAAGCCTTACTGTGAAGTCGCGTGATAAAAGCGGGGGGAAACAGTGAAGCCAGATGGAAGAGAGTTGTCCTCGACCAGCCGCCAGGTGGCGGAGGAATTTGTAAAGCATGCCCAATTGAAGCTCACTGCTCTACGGGAACGCAGGCTTCAGCTTCGAGGCCGCATAGAAAGCCTGCATTATCTTCTCGCAATATTCTCGGGCAATTCCGCGCCTGTTAATTCGTCTGGGCAGTCGATCGGTCAGCTCAGACCAAAGGCCCACCGGGATCGCGCTCGTACTCTTCGACATGCCGAGTCAACCGAGGTTTCAGTGACCGATTCCTCGAAAATCCGGCGGAACACCGGCATAGCACCCGCCTTTACCAGCACGGCCACTGAGCTACGTCGGGCCTGTCGAATAGCGCTGATGGAAAGCGATGCTCCCCAGTCCTGCGAGGAGATAGTTCAGAGAATAAGGCACCGGCAATCTGTTCCCCTCCATGCCTTCCCGGATCTGGCCAATCAAACCCGACAGGAACTTCGCGACATGGTCGAGGACAAAGAAGTTCTTTTCAATGAAGCCAAAGGTATGCAGCTTTGGCAATTGAACCGCGACTGATATTGACGTGCAACAGCGCATTGGTTCGTCTCCTGCTGCTCGATGCACGTAAAGTGACAGTTCTGTTTTGCTCGCCCGCTGCGAGTGACTTTCTGGCCCGCGTCAACCAGCAAACATTCACTGATCGTACAATCCTCCTATGGCAAGAACTTTCACCATACCTACCATCGACGAATATTTGCGCAAGCGGCTGATGCCGGTAGAAGGCACAATCCCGCATCTCCCTGGAATCGAGATGTACGGTGACTCCATACCTGTTGGAACGGTCGGAGGCGATCTCTTTGAATACATTAATTTTCAGCAACGCTACGACATCGACGCGCGTATTCAACGGGCGCTCAGATTGTCGAAAGAATTTCTGGAGCCTCTCCCTCCCGGC
Source organism: Terriglobales bacterium (assembly GCA_036557105.1). GTDB lineage: Bacteria > Acidobacteriota > Terriglobia > Terriglobales > Acidobacteriaceae > Gp1-AA145. The sequence goes on along the minus strand of DATBIE010000135.1, from coordinate 3,727 downwards.
GCGCCGCCGCGCAACTCTGTGGACGACCACGTGGGGTGGTTGAAGTCGCGGCCAGGTTTCCAGTCTGAATTCGAGACGGATTACAGAATCGCCCGTAGTTCTGAGCAAATTCGCGTGGCCGAAGACTTGCACGAACTCTACACCACCGCCGGCGTCCTCCTGGTTGATGCTCAGGGGCATGGAATTATTTCAGCGAAGATCGCGTCCACGGTTCACGATACATTTCATGCCTTGATGCTCTCTGAACTCGACCGCCGCGGGAAGACGTCGCCGGAGTTGTTCGAAAACCTGAATCTGCGATTGGCACAGTCCGTCACTGCTCGAAATGCGCTCGGCAGAAGCGAGCACGAAGGCGCCCGCGAGATTGCAACCATGCTCTACGGCGAGGTGCGCCCCAATGGCCTGTTCCGCTTCGTGAATTTCGGACACCCGCCGCCGCTTGTGTTCTCTGCCGAATACCGCAAATTCATGGATATTGACAGAAGCCGAATGGTTCAATTCATGGCTCTTGGACTTGAAATTCCCGAAGATCACCCGGATCGCAAGCGATATCTATCTGTGCAATTGGGTCATCGCGCAAGCCCCTTCGATATTGCAGAGATCACGCTTATGTCTCCGGGAGACATCCTCTTTCTTTACACGGACGGTGTTTACGACGGCAGCGACACCGACGAACGTCAGCATCTCGAATCCGTCATGCGAGACCACGCTTGGCAACCAGCGAAGGAAATCTGCGATGCCTTGCTGCAACATGCTTCAAGAGAAGATGACCAGCTGCGCCAGAGCGGCGAGCAAGACCGCATCGATGACAAAACCGTTTTTATCATCAAACGGAACTGAACCCCGGAAAATCCAGATGTTCGGATTGTTTCGCGAACTCTTGCGAACTTTGCCGTAGGTCCCTGATCTGGTTCGTCGCTTCCAAAAGAGTGAGCGCGTCTGCTCACATCGGCATCGGTTCCGGCTCGTGAATGGGAGGAATTCGATTCGGTTCTGGCTCAGGGCCAGTGGGCGGGATCACGTCAGGATCCGACCCGGGTTCCGGCTCTGGATCGGGCTCAGGCTCGGGTGGGATACCGGGGCGCGGAACCGGCGGCGTAATCGCAAAATCTCTGGATTCGGATCTCATGTTCAGTCTTCCCCTTCGGATGCGATTTCCCGCGCCACAGATGCAAAGGCGTACAGAGCTTCCCCAAGGAACATGCATCTTAACGACTGCGTCTCAGAAGTATGTTGAAGTCTTTGCAGCTCGCCATCTTCGCTTCGCTCCTGCTCTGTCCCGCGTTGTTGACCCACGCGCAGGAGCAAAGTACAGCAAACCGCAAGAACATCGAAGTGGAGATCAAAAAAAGAGAGCACGCCCTCTCAACAGCAGAGCACGAGCATAATTCCGCCGCGTTCAAACAGCTGCTCCGGAACGACCTCATCTATGTTGCATTTAATGGCTGGGTATTCACCAAAGCCGATCTGATTTCCAAGATGAAGTACATCGACGTCGATGAATACGACACAGAGAACATCAAAGTGCGTCTACCGAATCCCCACGCAGCTCTCATTACCTATGATTTGAAAGCTAAGGCAACCATCGCCGGCCACGACCTTCCAAAGAAGCAGTACGTCAGTTCCCTTTGGATCGAGACCGGAGGAAAGTGGGAATTGTTGTTCCACCAGGCGACGCCAGACACTCACCCGTGAAACAGCGAGCCAACGCAGTCTGAAAGGAATCTACTCAGAAGGAGTGAATTATGAAATTCATATTGGGTTTTGCAATTGGATTTGCCGTTGCGGTCGTCTTCGCTCCGGCATCTGGCGGGCAAACTCGGGCTAAGCTGAAAAATAAAGTTCGAGAGTTGGGCCGCTACCCGGAACGCAAGCTGGATGAGAAATTACAGGAGACCGCGGCACGCGCCGAAGAAAAAGCCGGGGACATCGGAAGCCGAGTTGGCCGCGAAGCCGCACAGAGCGCGGTGAAAGCAGTCACCAGCGAAGTCCTCAAGAAAGACGACCAGCAAACCGCGTAGCTTTTAGGGACCGCTTCTCGCTGCGACTCCCGAGAAGTTGCTTGTGTAGGGGCGGCCCTCCGGCCCGCCTAGTTTCTGTAAGGGCAGCCCTCTAGGCCCGCGTAGTTTGTGTAGGGGCGGCCCTCCAGGCCCGCCCCTCAGTGCAGCAACGTGTACCTCTTAATTCACCCAGCCCGTTTGCTCCAGCACGCGAATGTACTCGATGACCGCCTCACTCCAACCATCGATGTGCGTCCACTTGCCGTAGCCAACGCCGTTCTTGTAAGCCGCGACATTGATCGCGTATCCCTTGCCGTTTGGCGCAGGCACGCGATCGTGCGCCTGTTCGTCGGTGATCACGATCAGGCGGTCGTACTTCTCCTTACGGTTGAGTTCCTCGACCGCCTTGCCGAGATAAGTTGCGTTGTGTCTCTGAGACACGTCGATGGCATCGCGCAATGCAAAACCACGACGCGCCGGCACCTCAACGAGATTGTCGGAGAAGGAGAACACAACAACCTTCTCTGCGACCTCACGCAGAAGCACCGCCAGACCATAACCCGCATCAGTCCGCAGCATCTCCGAACGGCGAGAGAGCGGCGCTGTCATCGAACCAGAAACATCCACCAGCACGATGGTCTTTCCCGGCAGCTTCTCAGCGGTCGAGATTGACTTCAACATCGCCTGCTCAAGCGTCTCCTCCCACTGCGGAGCATGACGCGCCGCGGCCAGAAAACGGAACGGAAGCACACGCGCAGTGCTCATTGCGTTAAGGGCCTTGAGCACCAGCGACTCCTCCACCCCGGTCTCACGCATGTTGCGCAGGTTGCGAAGCAACGCGAGCGAACCCAACTTCTGTTCGCGAAGCAGACGCTCCCATGCTTCTTGCTTGTCAGCGCCACTACTGAGAGCAACCTCCCAGGTATCGGGCGTGGTCAGCCGTCCCCAGATGAGGCGCTTCCACACCGCCGCCTGCGCCTCGTCACGCGGCTTCGCGTGGCAGAGGAACAGAACGTCCCGCAGCTTGATGGGCCCGCCACGGTCATACTTGGCGAGCTGGTACTCATCGAACTTCGGGAACGCAGACCCGAGTCCCTTCTTCACCTGGCCGGAGAGCGGCACACGGCCATCCTTCCAGTAAATGGCGACGAACTCGGCAAGTTCATCGGCACGCTGGATGACACGCGCGAGTGTCTCGCTCACAAGATGACGATGCGTTTTGTGGCGCGCCATCTCGCGCACGAGCAGAAGCGGCGCGTGACGCACCTTCATTTGCTCGCGAGCCTCAACGGCGAGCGCGGCCACCTTCTCGGCCACAACCTTCGGCACCAGCTCGGCGATGCGGCCCGCGATCTCCACTCCGTCCTCGTAGAACTGGCTCTCCCAGAGCAGACACGCAAGCACCGAACGCCGCAGTTGCAGCTCGGGAGAAATGTGCCGAGCCGGCGCGCCCTCGTGCGTTCGAGGTCCGAAGGTTAGGTTCAGTGTGTTCAGTCGAGCCATGATGTTCTCCTTTCGTAAATCGTCCTTGGTCGTGGGTCATTAGTCCTTGGCTAACACGGCGACAATATCGTTGATCGCTGATGACTGGCCATTGCGAATCAGAGGCACGACCTCAGTCGTGCCGATACTCACCATCCCTTTCTCTGTCATTCCGAGCGCAGGAGAAGGATTCGCTTGCGAATCCTTCCGTGAAGTCGAGAGCTTGCCCTGAGCGACTGAGCGCA
>DATBIE010000134.1:0-9287 GCA_036557105.1 Terriglobales bacterium | reverse complement strand
GCAACCTCGTCACCCGCCTGCACCAGGATGAAAGAGGCCAGGGGCTCGTCGAGTACGTTTTGGTGGTAGCTTTCCTTGTCCTGGTAGCAACGGCAAGTATGGAAACCATTGCCGGTAGTATCAAGTCGATTTTTACTAACCTTGACACTACGCTCAAGAATGCCGTTACACAGAGCGGAAGCTAAATAGCAGTAGCCGGAACGTAACTTTCTGTCTCGAAAAGTTTCGGTTCTCGAAATCAGGGGGTGACGTACGTCTTTCAATCGTTTGTTAGCCGCGTTCATGCTCGCAGCTGTGCTCGCCGCGACGATCACATTTTTCTTCTATCGGCGATTGGGGCATGCGCCGCTGGTTAAGGCATCGTCGCAGATTCTGGTGGCAGCGAAGGACCTGCCGGTAGGCGTGGCGCTCACGGCCAGCGACGTGATGCTGCTCGACTGGTACAGCACCGAGCTGCCTGCGGGCGCATTCACCAAGGCTGACGCTGTCGTCGGACGGCCTGTGTTGTATCCGCTGGCTGCACGGCAGCCGGTCTTGGACCGCGATCTTGGCGTGCAGGGTGCAGGTATTGGCCTGGCGGGAAAGATTCCCGAGGGGATGCGCGCCATCGCGGTGCGGGCAAACGAAATCAGCGGCGTTGCGGGCTTTCTGTATCCCGGCTCGCACGTCGACGTAATGGTGACGTACACGCCTCCCGGCAACAAGATGCCGGAAACGCAGACCGTGCTCCAGAACGTGGAAGTGCTAACTGCGGGCCAAACCATCCAGCCTGACCCGCAGGGTCGACCAGAAAAAGTTAATGTGGTCACCGTACTTCTCTCACCCAGGGATTCGCAAAAACTCCAACTCGCCAGCGGGCAGGGCAACATCCAGTTCGTGCTGCGCAGCGGTGCGGACCAGACTCAAGCCTCCGTGCAGCCAATCCGGCTCGATGACCTCTTCCCGGGTAACAAGCCGCCGGTTGTGGCCAAAGTAGTCAAACATACTCCTCGGGAACCCAAGCCCATGTACAGTTTGGAAGTTATCCAGGGCACCAAGAAGACAGAAGAGAAATTCGAAGATTCGAAGAATAGAGGAATCAGTACTCCAGAAAGATGAGAGTTCTCGCGTTGGGAAAATGGAACAGCGTTGCTCTGGCGTTGGGTCTGGGGCTGGCACTTTCGTCGGCGATTCCCGCAGTCGCCCAGTCCGAAGGCCAGGCCCTTCATGTGTTCGTGGGCAAGTCGGTCGTGATCAATATGCAGTCGCCGGTAACGAGAGTTTTGTCGAGCAATCCCGCGGTGATTGACACGCTGGCGACTTCCCCGACGCAGGTTGTGGTCGAAGGAAAAGCTCCGGGAGCAAGCAGCCTGATTCTGTGGGACTCGAGCGGACACTCGCAGATTCTGGATGTCACCGTCGACGTAAATATCTCGCACCTGAAGACAGCAATTGCGCAGACATTCCCCGGACAGCGCATCAATCTTCAGTCCGATGGCTCGCACCTGATCTTGACTGGTACGGTTTCAGACGCGAAGGTCTCTGACGCGGTAATGAAAATGGCGTCGGCCTACTCGGCAGGCGTGGTGAATTCTCTGGTCGTGGCTCCGGTGCACGAGGAGCAGATTCTGCTGGCGGTCAAGTTTGCAGAGGTCGACCGTACGAAACTGCAGCAGTTCGGCATCAACATTCTGAGCACTGGCGCGGCGAACACACCTGGTGTAATTACTACTCAGCAGTTCAACCCGCCCACACAGCAGGGACAGCTTAGTAGTTCGATTGGCGGTAGCAATAGGGGTTTCACCAGCTCCTTCCAGATCAATAATCTCCTCAACATTTTTCTCTTCCGCCCTGATCTGAACCTGGGAGCTACCATCCAGGACCTTGAGACCAAAAACGTGTTGCAGATTCTGGCGGAGCCGAACCTGCTTGCATTGAACGGTCAAAAAGCAGATTTCCTCGCCGGTGGCGAGTTTCCATTTCCAGTTGTGCAAGGCGGCGCGAATGTGGGCGCGGTTACGATTCAGTTCCGGCCATTCGGCGTGAAGTTAGCCTTCACAGCTACGGTCGGGCCCGACCGTGTGATTCGCATGCACATTGCGCCGGAAGTAAGCACATTGGACTTTACGCAGGCAGTGACAATCTCCGGCTTTACTGTGCCAGCTATTTCCAGCCGGCGCGCTGAAACTGAAATCGAGCTGAAGGACGGGCAGTCATTCGGGATTGCGGGCCTGCTGGACAACCGTGCTACGGTGCAGTTGAGCAAAATTCCTGGAATCGGTGACATCCCGGTGCTGGGAAATTTGTTCCGTTCGCGGTCCATTAATCGCAGCAATAGCGAGCTGATGGTGATGGTGACGCCGCGAATCGTCGATCCAGTGCAGGCGAATACTCCGTCTGCATTGCCGCCAGCGAATCCCATCAAGTTTTTGGAACACCCGAAATTTGACCAAGGCCTCCCTCATAGTTCGAATACACCGAGCACGAACGGAAACCAGCAATCCCCGAGTGCAAAATGAATCCACTGTCGATTAAAGACGCGCTGAACAGTATGCCGCACGAGAGCTTTTCAACCAGCCAGGCGCTATCGGTCGTGGGAATTTGCCTGGATGACGAAACTTCAGCAGTGCTGCAGGCGTTTTCGGAGTCCGCGCCGCTGATCCGGCTGTTGACCCAGGAATCAGAGTACCGGGTGCGAGAGACAGAGTCTGCTAAGGAGTGGCTCGGCGATCCGCCGCCTGACATCTGCATTGTCGATTTCGACCGCGATCGCCGCAGGGCTGCGCTGGCCGCTGAGAACATTCACAGCACCGCCCCGGAGACGGCGATCTTTGCGGTATCCGCAGATGCTCAGCCGGACCTCATTATCCAGGCGATGCGCAGCGGCTGCAGCGAATATCTGCTCAAGCCCATCGGTCGTGAACAACTTTTGAACGCAGTGGCGCGCGTCGGCGGCCGCAGAAAAGAACGCACCCAACCTCTCCGTGCCCAGATACTAGCATTCATGGGTGCCAAAGGTGGCTGCGGTGTGACCAGTATCGTCACCCAGTTAGGCACAGTGCTGGCCAGCACATTTCGTAAACGCACTCTCGTCATCGATCTACACCCGGACTTTGGAGATGCCGCCCTATACCTGGGCGTAACGCGGCACAAGTATCACTTTTTCGAACTGGTTGAAAATACCGACCGTTTGGATGCGGAGCTCCTGCAAAGCTTCCTCGCCCGGCACTCCAGCGGGGTCGAACTGATTCCTGCTCCGGAGGGAAACGACAATCCGCGGAGGATTTTGCCGGGCGCCGTCGCGCAGACGCTCGACTTCCTGCGGATGCGCTATGACTACATTCTTGTGGACCTGCCGCTCGGGCTCAGTGACGAGAACATGGAAACGATCCGCCACTGTGACCAATTGCATATGGTCACGATCGCTGAAGTGTCTGCTTTAAGAAACGTCGCGCGACAGATCAATTATCTAACCAGGAAAGAAATTCCTGCCGACCGCCTGCGAGTGATGCTGAACCGTCATCAGAAACGGTCGTTAATTTCTGAAAATGAAATTGAAAAGACCCTTGGTCAGAAGATTTTCTGGAAAATTCCAAACCAGTACGCGCACATCGTCAAGGCGATCAACGGTGGCGATTCGATTGCACACCTTACGAATTCTGAGGCAACCAGGAGCCTTTCGGAGCTTGCGACTCAACTCGGAGCGAAGCCGGTCACGAGGGAGAAAAAACTGGTAAGTGAGAAGAGAAAAGAGAGTGGTTTCCGATTTCTGGGCAGGTAGTGAGAGGGCAGTATGGGTGAATTCAACTCGATTTCCTCGCAATTCGGGGCGCCTAATGGAGTGCCCGCCACCGAAATGAAGCGAACCGGCCTGAGCTTTAAGGAATATCAGGAGCTGAAGTCCAGCGTACACCGCGACCTGATCAGCAGAGTAGACCTTGAACGCGTCGCCAACCAGCGCGACGATCAGACGCGTGCGCAGGTGCTCTCGGTCATTCAGGACCTGGTTGCAAATCTCAAAACTCCACTGAGCGGTCGGGAGCGCGAGCGCCTGGCTCTCGAAGTTTTGGACGAGGTCTTTGGATTGGGTCCGCTAGAACCTGTACTTCAGGACCCGTCTGTGAGCGACATCCTGGTAAATGGTCCACGGCAGGTCTATGTGGAACGCGGCGGAGTTCTTGAAGAAAGTAACATCATGTTCAAGGACAACGCACACCTGATGAATGTGGTGGACAAGATCGTGGCAGCGGTCGGCCGGCGAGTGGATGAGTCCTCGCCAATGGTCGATGCGCGGCTTGCGGATGGATCGCGTGTAAACGTGATCATTCCCCCGCTTGCGATCGATGGCCCGCATGTCTCAATTCGGCGGTTCGGCCATGTCCCGATCACAGAAGACGATCTCCTGCGAAATGAAACTCTCACTAAGCCGATGCTGGATTTGTTACGCGCGGCAGTGATGGCACGGATCAACCTTGTGATCTCCGGCGGAACCGGCGCTGGCAAAACCACGCTGTTGAACGTGCTCTCCGGTTACATCTCGGAAAAAGAACGCATTGTCACCATCGAGGACTCCGCTGAATTACAACTCAAGCAGCGCCATTGCGTACGGCTGGAGACACGGCCGGCAAACATTGAAGGCGAAGGCTCAATCATGCAGCGGCAGTTGGTGATCAACAGCTTGCGTATGCGGCCGGACCGCATCGTGGTGGGCGAGGTTCGTGGCGAGGAAGCCCTCGATATGTTGCAGGCGATGAACACCGGCCACGACGGCTCCATGACCACCGTACACGCCAACAGTCCGCGCGACGCCATTGCTCGCGTCGAGACGATGGCGTTGATGGCCAACTTGAATTTGCCGGAGCAGGCGGTCAGGCGGCAGATCGCATCAGCCGTTCAGTTGATTGTTCAGATTGCGCGATTCAATGATGGCTCGCGCCGGGTTACGCACGTCACAGAAATCAGCGGCATGGAAGACGACATTGTGAGCATGCAGGACATATTTGTTTTCGACAAACAAGGCATATCGTCTGATGGCCGCGTTCTGGGTACATTCGCTGCCACCGGCGTGCGGCCGAATTTCACAGACCGGTTGAACGCCTCCGGTGTGAACGTACTGTCGTCGTGGTTCGAACATTCTCACAGCGTCAACTAAGGAACAACGATGCATCCGTTTTTATTTTTCATTCTTCTCTTGATGATCTGCTTCGCGATCATCTTCTACTTGGGAAGACCGACACGAGCTGAGCGGGCAGTCCAACGTCATTTGGAAAGTATTCAAGCGACTGACACCGGGGATGGGGAAGAACGGCCGACGATTTTAAAAGAAGAAGGTTACAGCTCGAACCCGGTGATCGGCGAAATGGTTCGCCAGCTCCCCGGCGCGAAGGAGACTCTGGATCTTATTCGGCAGGCGGGAAAGACCTGGCCGGTGAGCCTGGTTATCGGTACGGCGCTGGGCTTAGTTATTGCGATTTCAGCTTTGACCTCCCTTTTTCTACCGGCGGGTCTTCCGCTGCTGGCTGGTGTAGTTATTGGCTGTATTCCATACGTTTACCTGATCGTTTTGCGCGAAAAGCGTTTCCGAAAATGCGCCCAGCTGCTTCCGGATGCCATTGATCTAATGGCTCGTGGTCTTCGCGCCGGCCACGCCTTGCCAGCGGTGCTGCAAATGGTAGGAGAAGAGATTCCGGAGCCTCTCGGCTCAGAGTTTCGCAATCTTCACGAGGAGCAAACTCTTGGACTGCCGTTGCGAGAGGCCGTAATGAACATGGTCCGGCGCATCCCGGGGGATGATACACGCTTTCTTGCAACCGCCATTTTGCTACAGAAGGAAACCGGCGGAAATTTGGCTGCGATTCTTGACAAGACCGCGATCGTTGCTCGTGAGCGAGAGCGTTTACGCGGACAGGTCCGGATTTACACCGCTCAAGGCCGTGCAACTGCGTCGATTCTGTGTGCCATGCCCTTCATCCTGTTTGTGATCTTGAGCTTCTTGAGTTGGAACACTGAGAAGCTGTTATTCACCGATCACCTTGGCAAAATCGCGGTTTATACGGGCATGGTTTTTATGATCTGCGGACTTTTACTGATCAGGCGGATTGTGAACGTCAAGGTTTAACACATGACCTTCGTCATATTGGGCATTTGCTTGTTTTTCGGTTTTTTGTTCCTGGTCTTGCTGCTGATGCCGCGTCCATCAGCAGCTGGAGCCTTATTGGAACAGGCAACCCGGACAGGCCGCATTCTCGACGAAGTTCCCGCTTGGCGCTCGGCCTTCAACGTGGATTTGCTTGCAAGACCGTTCACAATTGTCCGATCGCTTTTCTCGCCGGAGCCAAACCCGGACCTCGTACACCGCCTTGCTCTTGCGGGCTATCGTAAGCCCGCACATGCAGACGTTTTCCTCGGCTTGCGGCTTGCGATTCCTGCGGCGCTTGGCGTGCTCGTGGCCATTTTTGTTTCCAGCGGCACAGTATTTGCGTTCCTGATGGTCGTCGCAGTGGGGTTTTTCATTCCTGACTTCTGGCTCAACAACGCCATCACACGCCGCAGGCAGAGGATCAAACTCAGCCTCCCTGATGGGTTGGATTTCCTTGCAATCTGCCTGGAGGCCGGACTTGGCTTGGACCAGGGAATTGTTCGCTTGGGAAATGAAATGCGCGTGAGCCATCCCGAGCTGAGTGAAGAATTTTTGCAAATCAACTTCGAACAGCGGGCCGGCGTAGCACGCGTCCAGGCTTGGAAGAGTTTTTCAGACCGCGTGGATCTCGAGAGCGTGCGTTCGTTTGTGAACATGCTAATCCAAACAGAGCGGTTCGGCACTCCCATTTCGAAGTCACTGGGCATGTTCTCAGACTCGCTTCGCACGGCCAGGCGGCAAAAAGCGGAGGAGTTGGCGGCAAAGACAACAATCAAATTGGTCTTTCCGCTTGTGCTCTTTATCTTTCCCACGATGGGGATCGTGGTTATGCTGCCTGCTTTTATTTCGATTGTGCGAAGTTTGGGGAACTTGATGAAGTAAGGGAGCGACTCTTTTGTGGTGGTAGTCAACTCAAAGAAGAGGGTGGGGAAATGGATAACGTAACACTAATCCGCGTTGTATCAGGTGTTTTAGCGGTAGTTGTATTTTTCACGTTGGTTTATCGAATGAAAAAGAAAGCGCCTCGCTAAGAAACTAATTATTCAATCAGAGAGGGCGCAAACTATGTTCAGGAAACAACGGCATGTCTTCGTCTACAACAAGACGAGGGAAACATTCCTCGCCTTTCGTGTCGCTGTCGCAGACTCAATTCTGGGACGGCTGGTTGGATTGTTAGGACGAAGATCATTACCACAGGATAGCGGCGTTTGGATCGTTCCATCGAACGCGGTTCATACCATTGGCATGTTGTTCTCTTTTGATCTGGTTTTGATCGACAAGAATTTCAAAGTGGTTGGATTGCGCGAACTGGTACGTCCGTTCACGATTACGTGGCCGAATCATCGTGCAGAGAGCGTACTTGAACTGCCGGCACATTCCATTTTCCGCAGCCGCACGCAGATTGGCGATCAACTGCTGATCGAACGATACGAAGCAAAGAAGCCGCCTCAATCAGGAGTTCCTGAGTCGGAGCCCCCAACCGACCAGGATCGTACGAGTTTGAATGTTGCCTTGGCTGGATCTCGCCACCAAGTCACCGTGGCTCAACAAAGCTCTTTGCATGATGTGCCCCGCTCGACCTACGCGGAAAACTGAACACTCCTCGTACAATCGCCAGACAATTCAGATATTCACGTTCCCGGCGATCTTCTTCATTGGGAATGACGCGATTGTTTCAGTTGGCGAATCCCGCACTTCAATTTACAGTTAAATGACACGCTGCGGGATTGTGTAGCATCCCATCTTCTAAGCGAGATTCGATCACATGACCTTGAAATGTTTTTGGGCCGACACTGGGAGCGTAGATGTTTGCGTATACAGACCGGACTAAAAATAGAATGGAGAAACTCTTTTCACTCCGGGGAACTCTCTCTGCTCTGCTGATCCTTACGCTGTCGGTCGGGCTAAGCGATCTGGCATACGCCCAGTCACAGGACATCCGATTGGAATTCGCGCCCGCCAATACTACCGTTAGTTTCACACTTGGGGACATTCTTCACACTGTACATGGCACGTTCAAATTACAGCATGGCGAAGTCGAATATTCTCTTGGAACTGGAACGGCCCGCGGAGAACTTGTGATTGATGCGACCTCGGGCGACAGCGGGAACAAGAGCCGTGATCGCAAAATGCACCGTGAAATTCTCGAGAGCGCGAAATATCCGGAAATTACCTTTCGTCCGGGCCGCGTGGAAGGAAAAGTCGCGCCTACAGGTAGTTCGACAGTCAACGTGGATGGGATTTTTTCCATTCATGGATCCGACCACAACCTGACGCTGCCAATCAGGATCGATCTGTCCCACGACCATTGGACAGCAGACACCCACTTCACCATCCCATACGTTAAGTGGGGAATCAAAAATCCCAGCACTTTCTTGCTGCGCGTGAGCCAATCCGTTGAGATTGATATTCAGGCCACCGGCTCGAATCCGTTCATGATCGCCCAGCATTAAGGAACTGCGCCAGGCAGCACAACAAATTCCGTTTTTACATCCCCGTTTGGAGAGATCGTGTGCATTGCGAAACCCAAATCTCCTCCAAAGGGCAACCAGCTTGTGGCCGGTGCTACGTGCCAGGTGATTCCCTCCCGATCAAACACGCGCGCATTATGCCAGTGTCCAACCAGCATGTGCTTGATGCCGAGGTCGTGCAAAGCCTTCATTTCCCGCGAGCGATACGGTTCGGCGATAACCCAATACTGCTTGGGATCAGGAAATCTACCATCGTGAAAGACGGGAATGTGTTGGACTCCTATCACGACCTGATGGTCATGATCGCGCTTGTGGTCGCGACTTTTATCGTGACCATCCTTGTCCCGATCTTTGCCATCGCCGAGTCCATTCAGCCACGAAATCATCCGTTCCGATTCTTCTTCGGTCTGCGGCGGAAGAGGCGGCAGCGGTTTTGATCCGAAGACGTCATAGTTACCCAGGAGCTCGGAGTCAATCATCACAAAACGCACATACTTTACCGTGAAGTCGTAATAGTCTTTGCCAAAAACATTGCGGTAACGTTCCACATCGGTCGAGTGAACGTCGTGATTTCCGGGCACGTAGTAGATCGGGGCTTTCAAAGCAGCGAGTATTGAGCGAGCTTCATCCCACCGGCGCGGGTTCTCGCCAATATCGCCGGAGAGAATCACTGCATCCGGATGGCGATCATTGATCAT
>DATBIE010000133.1:0-9650 GCA_036557105.1 Terriglobales bacterium | reverse complement strand
TGCTCCAGCCGTTCCGCGCGCTCGAGCGATGACTCAGGAAGGGAGACGAATCGATCGAGCCACTGCTTGCGATAACCATATATTCCGAGGTGCTTGAAGTAGCGCGCCTGTGCGCCATCACGATCGTGCGGAATTGTCGATCTGGAAAAATAGAGCGCTCGCCCACGTGAATCCGTCACTACCTTTACTGCGTTTGGGCTTGCAATTTCCTCGGGAGCAGCGGGCGTCTTAAGTGTCCCAACCGGAATATCAGGATTTTTCATTAATCCAACCAGCGCCTCGATATGGCTGGCGCTCATCATCGGCTCATCGCCCTGCACATTTATGTAGATCTCAGCATTTACCGATTGCGAAACCTCGTGGACACGCTCTGTGCCGCTGCGGTGCTTCTCGGAGGTCATTCGCACATTGCAGGAGTATTGCTCACAGGCACTACGGATCTCTTCAGAGTCAGTGGCGACTATTACGTCATTGAGTAACGGCGACGAACGCACAGCTTGATAAACCCACACGGCAAGCGGCTTGCCATGAATTTCGCGCAGCATCTTGCGCGGTAAGCGCGTAGACGCCAGGCGTGCAGGAATTACGGCGACGATTTTCATCAACGCCCAATTTAATCACACATGCCTGTCGAGACTCCTGAGAGGGACGGAAGGCGCAGTAGTCAGATTGCACTCCGAAAGCTTTTAACCGCTGAGATCGCAGAGAGAACACACGAGATCGCCAAGAACAACGTTTATGAAGTTGCCAAGAACAAGTCTTCCGGCGAACTCGGAAGAACTCGGCGTGCTCTGCGGTTAAAAGCTTTAGAAGGAGTGCCGTTTCCGCTATGGCTGCAAAGAAGTGCCCCGCTCGCTGGCTGCCACAGCTTCCGAATCTTCCAGCATGAATTCCAGCATCTCTTGCGGAACCGGAGCGCTCCACACGGGCGCGAATGACTGACGATGCAGCGGCGAGGGTCCAAACTCGCGCAGTGCGGCAAGATGTTTCGGCGTGCTATAGCCTTTGTTCGATCGCAACCCATAAAGTGGGAATACCGGATCCCATTCGGAAATCATCTTGTCACGATGAACTTTGGCGAGGATGGAGGCCGCGGCAATTGAAGCCGAGAGCGCATCGCCATGGATGATCGGCTGCTGCGGCAACTCCACATTGAGACGCATTGCGTCAATCAGCAAATGGTCGGCGGCGGGGTCGAGTTGTAAAACGGCCTCGTGCATGGCGAGACGCGAGGCGTGGTAAATGTTGATTTGATCGATGCGCGCAGCATCCACTGCAGCGATGGCCCACGCGACAGCGTGCTCGCGAATCCGCACGGCCAACACTTCGCGGCGTTCTGCCTCCAGTAACTTCGAATCTCGCAGCCCGCGAATTCGGTAGCACGGATCGAGAACCACGGCCGCAGCAACGACGGGCCCAAACAGCGACCCGCGGCCAACCTCGTCCACGCCGGCCACGAGTTTCGCGCCTGAGGCCCAGGCGATCTTTTCGAACTTCAGTGTGCACCGAAGTCGCTTCAGAAGGCGCAACTTTAGAGCAGAAGGGGAAAGCTGCTTTCCGTTTCGAGACTTTGCGGTCGCGGCCATGATAATGAGGAAATCTGAGACTGATGTTTACTCTGCGAGCCTTGTGCGTGCAAGAAAAAACTGGGAGGTGAAACTCGCGTCCGGGAGGTTTTAGCTGTGCGCGTGCGGACTTTGCGCTGGGTTTCGCCTGTGTGCCGGCTTGCCCTTCGTGACCTTCACTTCAAAGCTGACAGGCAACTGCCTTGGCGGATAACAAGCCGCGTTGTCGCAAGCCTGATATTTCAAGAAACCGTGCACTGCGTATTTTGCAGGCAACACTGTGCTGAGCGGTCTCACCATTACTCCAATCCCAAACTCACCCGTATAGACGTTTAACTTTTCTTTAGGAGCAAACGGGAAACTGTGGTCCTCCCCTTGCGGATAAGTGATCCTGCCAATCACGATATCAGTGGGAGCATCCAGCTTCAGCTCCGTCTTCTTGAGATATTCCTGCGAAGGTTTGTTGGAATTGATATGAAAACCGCGAGCAACCCTGAACTCTAGCTGCACCGTTCCCGGATGTCCGCGATCAATCGAAGTGATCTCCGCAGGCACCAGTGTCACAGACGTCTTTGCGCGCGCGAGATCCTGAGAAAAAGCAAGCGTCGAACTAAGCACGATTGCGCAGGCACAAAGTGCTCTGTGGATCACTTTGCCGCCACCTGCTGTCCGAGAGCCTTTTGAATATTAGTCTCGATCTCGGATTTGCTCACAAGCCCGAATACGTGGTCGAGAATCTTGCCGTCGCGATTGATGTAGAAGGTCGAGGGCAGGTACTCGAGTCCGCCGTACTCGGCGCCGACCTCTTCCTTACCCAACAACACGGGATAGTTCACGCCCATCTTCTGCGCGAAAGAGGAAATTTCTCCCGGGCCGGCATCGTCCATCGCCACGCCCAGCACTTGTAGTCCCTGCGAAGCATACTTCTTTTGCAGATCTATGAACCAGGGCATTTCAATTTTGCACGGCTCGCACCATGTGGCCCAAAAATTCAATAGCACAGCTTTGCCGCGGAAATCCGACAGCTTCATGGTTTTGCCATCCAGCGCGGTCAGAGTGAAATCCGGCGCTGGCTGGCCTGGCAACTGACCCGCCGGTGTTTTGACCGGGGTGTGATGCACTCTCTGAATTCCAAACACCAGCATGATGGAAATGACCATCGCAATCACGATAAGAATCACCGGATCGCGACGCCGCGAATGCTTTGCGTTAGCCATGCCCGCCGAAGGAACCGAAACTCCATCATGAAATGCAGTTTGTGGAGGCTCTACCGGCGTATTCGGTTTGCCGTGTAACTCAGGTGTGCTCACAAAACTCCTTTTACAGCGTAAATCGGTTCAGGAATGAGAGATAGTGAGACAGCAAAGTAAATCTCCCAAATATTAATAGTACTCCCAGCGCAATCAGCAGACCTCCGCTGGCAACTTCAATGGCGTGCATGTGACGGCGAAACCGCCCATAAAAGCTCAGGAAGCGCTCGATTCCCAGTGACGTTAATAAGAAAGGTACCGCGAGTCCGAGAGAGTAAATGCTAAGTAGGAAAATTCCCTTGCTTACCGAATCCTGCGCCGACGCGACATACAGAATGGCGGAAAGAATTGGTCCAACACACGGAGTCCAGCCAAAAGCGAATGCGAAGCCAATGACGAATGCTCCCCACGCTGTGCTGCCGCCCTTCACGTTGTGCAAGCGCGCATCGGAATATAGC
Source organism: Terriglobales bacterium (assembly GCA_036557105.1). Taxonomy (GTDB): domain Bacteria; phylum Acidobacteriota; class Terriglobia; order Terriglobales; family Acidobacteriaceae; genus Gp1-AA145. The sequence goes on along the minus strand of DATBIE010000133.1, from coordinate 6,377 downwards.
AGCTTGATCTTGTAGATGCCTGTCAGGTGCAGACCAAAGACAATGATGACCACGCCGGCGATCTGGGCCAGAAGCGACTTGTAGCGTGCCGCAAGCTGGCCGACTTCCGTCGACAGAGCGCCAAGAGTAACAAAGACGATGCTGAACCCGATTACGAAAGCAATGGAATTGAGCATGACCTTGCCCAATATTGCGCTGTCCCGTTGCTTGAGTTCTTCGACGCCTACTCCTGAAATCAGAGATACATATCCCGGCACCAGCGGCAGCACACACGGCGACAGAAATGAGACAATCCCGGCGACAAACGCTGCAATTGGAGTAGGATTCGCCATTTGAGGGTATTGTACCTGCTACATGTATGTAAGTTGTCAGGAATCAATGCCGACCGGACAGTGGTCGAGTGGTCACTGGCTGGCGGTCAATTGCTGGTAGTCAGTAGCTCAGCACCTACTCACTGCCCACCAGTTATCGGCTTTCCCACTGGTCCCACTTCCTTCGGCGCCTCCGCCAGAATTTTGCGCAATAGCACCGTTGGCAAGACGGCGGTCAGAATCACGTGGTCATCTTTCTGCTCGACTTTCAAACTGTCGAGCGCTTTTTTTACATCGGGATCGGGGGTTTGCGAAGAGACCGCAATTTCTGCAGAGTGGAATAACGAAAGATAAGTAGCAACTTGCGACGCCAATTGCTCTGCCGCCTGCGGATCGTGCGTAAAGGCTTCGGCGCGGAAGTGAACTGCGCGCAAATAGCGCACCGACGCCACCACCGTCGCGGGACTGGAAAGCGGAAGAGCCATAGCTGCGCCTGTGCTCATCTGCTGCGGGTCGACGCGAAAAATTCCCCAGGCGAGGCTCGCAATCGGCACGCGTTTGTAGAACTGTCGCAAAAGATGCGGCCCCCCAAATGGAGACGCCAACTTGCGTGAGCGGCTGATAATGCCTCGAATCACATTGGGATCAGGATGATTTGAAGCTGCAACTGTGTCCGGGCCAAGAATCGCGACACGCAAGGTGCGGTCTTGCAGAGGGATGTTGTAGATGTCGATGGAATGGTCGGAATCCACCGACTTCGCGAGTCCCTTAAGATACATACGCAACCGCTCGGCATCGATCTTGGCGATAAAAACCTCGGAGTAACGGGTCTCGCCTCCTGCATAAGGGCTGGCGTAGTGAACGGCCAACGCGGCTTCTTTCAGATCGCGTTCAAACTGAAATCCAGTCGCCTGGATGAATTTCTCGTATTCGGGGTCATGCTGCACCTGTGGAAGATGGTGGCCAATGTCGGCAAGACGCATCCAGCTAAGATCGAGATAGACGAACGCATCGGCGCCGGGCAACAATCGTGCAGCTTCCGGTGGCGCATGCTTGCGCAGCTGAACAATGATGGTGATTGCAAGCGCAGCAATCAGGAACCCTATCAGGATTGGCAGGCCGCGCTTAATTCGCATGGGAGGATGAGAGGGATAATATCAAAGTAGCTGCGACACGATTTTTGTTACACACCTTCTGGCGCTGGGCTACTCTGGATCTTTCCGCGGAAGGGCAAAAGCAAGAACCGCCGCGAATACTGCTATGCAAATTACGGCCATCCACCAGGGATGAAAAATAATTGGAAAGAAGATCACAAATAGGACAAACATCCACCAGTGCCATGCAGGCATTCTCTCAAATTTGCCGAAGATGCACCCCTCTTTGGCCAAGATGAACCCCTCCGCGTTGACAGCACAGCACTTCCTAGTCTATCTTTAAATCTTTAGCAGTTCTGCGGTTGCCCGCCCGGTAGCCCTGCGCCTTCGGCGCATGCAGTTATGGAGTTCCCAAAGGCTTGGTTTTCATTGGGATTCCGGTGGATACTCAGCGGTCTTCTTTTGGTTTTCATTAGTTTTCATTTTTCTGGGAGCTCAGAATGTCTACGTATTTCCCCAAAGCGGGGGAAATTGTGCGCAAGTGGTATGTGGTGGATGCATCCGGGCAGGCGCTCGGCCGCGTGGCGTCGCAAGTAGCCCGCATTTTGATGGGCAAAGAGAACCCGCGTTATACGCCGTTTCTGGATACCGGCGACCACGTGGTGGTGATCAATGCCGAAAAGGTGAAGATCACTGGCATGAAGGCCGAGCAAAAGGCGTATCACCGATACACCGGCTATCCTGGCGGATTGCGTACCGAAGAGTACAAGAAGCGGCTGGCGCGCAAGCCCGAGTGGATCATGGAAGATGCGGTGAAGCGCATGCTTCCGAAAACAAAGCTGGGCACGCACATGCTGAGCAAGCTAAAAGTTTATAAAGGCGACAAGCACCCTCATCAGGCGCAGAAGCCGGAAGTGAAGGCGCTCGCGTAAGACAGCCGTCAGCTGTCAGCCATCAGCTGTCAGCTAAAACCGCTGCGAATTTAGATTTGATTCTTCAGAAAGGAAGCCGTAGCCCAGCAGGAAGAAGCTGAGAGCTGACGGCTGAGAGCTGATGGCTGAATTAGTTCAATACTACGGAACGGGACGGCGGAAGACGGCCGTGGCCCGCGTATTTCTGCGTCCGGGGAGCGGCGACTTCAAAGTGAACGGACTCCCGATTGAGCAATACTTCGTGACTGACACGCAGCGCGTTTCGGCAAAGCAACCGCTGGTCTCGACGGAGTCTGCGGCGACCTTCAACGTGATCGCGAATGTCTCGGGCGGTGGTGTGAACGGTCAGGCGGATGCCGTGAAGCTCGGCATTGCACGCGCCTTGATGCAGTTCAATACTGAACTGCGCAAGAAGCTAAAGTCCGAGGGACTGGTGAGCCGTGACTCGCGCGGCAAAGAGCGCAAGAAGTACGGACAGAAGGGCGCGCGTAAGAGATTCCAGTTCAGCAAGCGGTAGTGCGCTGGTTTTGAGATTTGAGACGCACGTTTCAAGGTTTCGAAGGTTTCAAAGTTTCTCGGGCTCGCTACTGAAACCTTGAAACATTGCAACCTTGAAACCTGAAATAAAAAATTCCTTACCACTAGTGCGGTTCGGAATAATTCTTCCCGTGCTTCTACACGGGGACGGGAAAGCAATCCCGAGTTCGCCAGTTGAACGAAGGATGCAGACTAAAAAGGAGGTTGTTTGGCTAACATCACCATGAAGGAGTTGCTCGAAGCGGGTGTTCACTTCGGGCATCAGACGAAGCGCTGGAACCCTAAGATGAAGGAATACATCTTCGGTGAGCGCAATGGCATTTACATCATCGATCTCCAGAAGACGCTTAAGATGTTCAAAGAGGCGTCGAAGTTTGTTGCCGACCTGACTGCCGAGGGAAAGACGATTCTCTTTGTCGGCACCAAGCGCCAGGCGCAGGATGCAATCGCTGAAGAGGCGGGGCGCGCGGGAAGTTTCTATATCAACCAGCGTTGGCTGGGCGGACTGCTCACCAATTGGGTGACGGTACAAAAGTCCGTGAAGCGGCTCAAGGAACTTGACGACATGGCCACGGATGGCCGGTACGAGCTGCTGCCGAAGAAAGAAGTCATCAAGCTTGAACGCGAGCGCAAGCACCTGCAGGCGAACCTGGCGGGAATCAAGAACCTGAGCAAACTGCCCGACGCGGTCTTCGTCATCGACTCGAATAAAGAGCAGATCGCGGTACGCGAGGCGCGAAAGCTCGGAATTCCTGTTGTTGCAGTTGTCGATACGAATTGCGATCCGACCGAAGTGGACTATGTCATCCCGGGCAATGATGACGCGCTGCGGGCGATCCGGCTCTTCGCTTCGAAGATTGCCGATTCAGTTGTCGAAGGCTCGCAGCTACTGAACGACAAGCAAGTTGCCGATCTTGCGGCTGGAGTTGGCGAGGCGCAACAAGCTGAAGAAGCCGCCGTCACAGAGCCTGTGGAAGGGTCCGAAGTGGCAACCGGCGCTGCCATGTCGGCCGACTTTGGCGCCGAGAGCGAAGAGGACATCAGCATGGAAGACGTCCTCGGGCCTGGAACACGCAAGAAGGCGGCATCAACCGAATCTCCGGCTGAAACTCCTGAAGAAGTGGAGCATCAAACGTATTAGGGCAGCCGTCGCCGATAAGGTCTCAGCCATCAGTAACACCGGGAAGGGCACGAGTTCACTCGTGCCGATCGGAACACAAAAATCAGCGGGGCGCTAGCCCCTGAGGAATCCGGCCCGCGCGAGAGATAAACGGCGCGGGTCAAAATTTGTAACGAGAGGTTCCAAGGTTTCAAAGTTTCACGTATCGAAACCTTCGAAACGAGAATTATGAGCACAACTACTGTGAATATTTCCGCCGCACAAGTGAAAGAGCTCCGCGAGAAGACCGGGGCGCCTATGATGGATTGCAAGCAGGCCCTCACGGAAGCCAAAGGTGACTTTGAGCAGGCTGTTGTCGTCCTGCGAAAGAAGGGTGTCTCGGTTGCCGCAAAGAAGGCTACTCGCGTGACCAGCGAAGGTTCGGTCGCCAGCTACATCCATGCCGGCGGCAAGATCGGTGTGTTGGTTGAAGTCAATTGCGAGAGCGATTTCGTCGCCCGCACCGAGGACTTCAAGGAACTAGTGCATGATATTGCCATGCACATCGCGGCCAGCGATCCGAAGTACGTCCGGAAGGAAGACGTAACTGAGGCGGACTTCGCCCGCGAGAAGGAGATCTATCTTTCCCAGGCAATGGCCAGCGGCAAGCCGCAGCACATCGCCGAAAAGATGGTCACCGGGAAGATGGAGAAGTTCTACGAGGACGTCTGCCTATACGAGCAGCCTTTCATCAAGGACCAGACCATCTCCATCCGGCAGCTGATCTCGACCAAGATCGGCAAGCTGGGCGAGAACATCTCCGTCCGGCGCTTTGCCCGATTCAAGGTCGGCGATGCGGGTGAGACGATAGCCATCTCAAAGCCGGAACAAAAGGCTGAATAGCGGGCGCCGAAAGGCGCCCTCTGTTATCGTCGCTGCGAAAATGGCCTACATTTTCTATGTCATTTGGCTCGTCTTTTTAGCCATGTACTTTTTCCAGGGTGCAGTAACCGGTGCGCTGCGGAAAGGACGAGGGCGGTCTCCCGAAGCGGTGTGGCCAATTCCGACTTGGAGCCGAATGCTGTGTTTGATTCTGGGTGTCACGTTCACGACCTTCGCTGCCCTTGTTCTTCTTAAGAATTTCAAATAGGGCGAGCTACAGCTCTCGCCTCCATCCAACTCTGGAGAATCAGTATCGCCGCTAGCCGATCCACAGCCTCGCCTCTTTTTTTTATTGAAATTTCAGATTCGCGCAAAATGCGGTTCGCCTGGCTGGAGGTTAATCGCTCATCCCAAAGATGCACCGGTATGCTGAACTCTTCCCTTAACTCGTCAGCAAAGCGCCGCATCTTCTCGGATTGAGTTCCCTCGTTTCCGCTTAAGCGCAGCGGATATCCAACCACGATCTGCGAGACCTCGTAGTTCCTGATGATCCCGGCAAGCTGCTCGAAGTCCACCCGCTTGTTCTTCCGTTGAATTGTCGGCAACCCCTGTGCAGTAATTCCGAGCGGGTCAGAAATGGCAACTCCGATCCGCTTGGAACCGACATCTAAGCCTAAGATTCTCGGCCTAGTTGCTGGAGGACTGTCGCCGGGAGGCATGCTGGAATTATATGGCCCATTCCGTTGCAAACATTAGCAACAAGCGGGAACAGGAGGGCGCGGCCCCGCGGGGGCCAAACGTGGCCCATCCGCGAAACGCCAGCCGGGCATGGGCGTTACATGCGGCCGGCCTGGCCGCGGTGCTGGGTATTTGTTATTTCGCGGAAGAGCCTTTGGTGGTCACGCTGATCTCGGTGCTGATTGCCTTCGTGCTCGACCCGATAGTCGATCTTTTAAGTCGGCTGCGGTTCCCTCGTCCCCTTGGTACCGGAGTCGCAGTGTTACTGTTGTTCAGTGTTCTGGGCGGAGTCGGCTACCTGGGGGTAAATCAAATCTCAAATCTACTGGAGGAGCTGCCCAGGCACTCATCGGAAATTCGCCGAGACGTAGCGAAGATAACCGGCAAAGCCCAGAAGATCGAGGCATTAGGCGGCAACCAGAAAGGAACGGTGAAAGTTCGCCAGGCTCCGAACTGGACCGAGCTGCTGAGTCGCGGATTTGGTTCTGTATCGCAAGTCGTGCTGGCGGCGTCCTTTATTCCGTTTCTGGTTTTTTTCATGCTGACTTGGCAGGAGCATGCTCGCAAAGCAACTATGGGACTGGTTGCACCGGAGAACCGCCGAGCGGCATATGTCACGCTCGGAATGATTTCCGGGATGATTCGCAGTTTTATGGTCGGCAATCTGTTGATCGGCCTGATCATGGGCGCGGTAAGCGCCATCGTTTTCGCGTTCCTTCATATTTCTTTCTTCTACTTCGCAGGATTTGCCAGCGGTTTCCTGAGCCTCATACCCTACTTCGGG
>DATBIE010000132.1:0-8443 GCA_036557105.1 Terriglobales bacterium | reverse complement strand
TGACCCTGCATTCTGACATTTTTTTGTGCGAACGGAAGCTTCTGACCGGCTGCGATCTGGATTTGCAGATGAACAAGGTCGAGCCCGGTTACGAGCTCGGTGACCGGATGCTCAACCTGCAAGCGCGTATTCATTTCGAGGAAATAAAAATTGCCACTGCTGTCGGCAAGGAACTCGATGGTCCCAGCATTGGCGTAGGCGGCAGCCTGTGCGGCGCGGACAGCGGTCTGACCCATGCGGCGGCGCATCTCCGGCGTGACCGCAGGCGAAGGGGATTCCTCAATTACTTTCTGATGGCGGCGTTGAATGGAGCATTCCCGTTCGCCGAGGTAAACGCAGTTCCCGTGCTCATCGGCGAGAATCTGCATTTCGATGTGACGCGGATTAACGATGGCCTTCTCAAGATAGACCTCGTCATCGCCGAACGCGCGCTTGGCTTCGCTGCGAGCCCCATCTAACGCGGACGCCAACTCGGGCTCGTTAGCGACGAGGCGCATGCCTTTGCCCCCACCTCCGGCGGCGGCTTTCAACATGATGGGATATCCGAATTTGGCTGCAAGCTCTCGGGCCTGAGCAAGCGACTCCACGCCTCTCGATGTACCGGGGACAAATGGAACACCCGCTTTCTCCATCTGCTGGCGCGCTCGGGTTTTCGACCCCATCAGCTCGATCGAGTGAGGGCTCGGCCCGATGAATTTCAGCCCGGATTCGCTGCATGCCTTGGCAAAGGCTGCGTTCTCGGACAAAAAACCGTAGCCGGGATGAATGGCATCAGCCCCGGAACGCTTGGCAGCATCGAGGATATGTTCGATGTTCAGGTAAGACTCTGAGGCGGGTGCTGGGCCGATGGCGTAAGCTTCGTCGGCTTTGAGCACGTGCAAAGATGCGCGGTCGACCTCGGAATAGACTGCGACGGCCTTAATGCCAAGTTCGTGGCAGGCACGGATGAGGCGAACGGCAATCTCGCCACGATTGGCAATCAGTATTTTATTGAAGAGCTTGGGCACGATTTGATCTTAAATGTCCAGTGCGGAACTCCGTACTATATGCATTCTCAGAAGCGATGACCAGATGATTACGTTCTTTGTCGATGACCCGCCGGGAATGTGGTCTTTCGCGCTCATGTTGCAATCAGCAATGTGCAGGTATTATCTTTCAATCCCGTATAAACCGTTCCGCCCTCCTGCAGAATCGCTAACTACTAGCATCCTTATCACCCGCAGCATCCATCGAATCCTGTCGAGATTGAAAGGAGTTGGGTTATGAGTATCTTCGCGATTCTATTTGTAATTCTCTTGATCGCATGGATTCTTGGGTGGGTAGTCTTTCACGTGGCAAGTGGATTGATTCACATTTTGCTGGTCGTTGCGGTGATTTCACTGATCGTCCACTTTGTCCGCCGGCCAAGAACGGTGTGAGGCGATCCTGCCAGGTTGCTGCGTCCCTTTTCACGGTCCTTCAGACTAGAGGCAACACGTAAGAACCTGAGTTCATCCAATCTCCCCCATGAGGAGACTCCGCGCTGCGGGCGTTCTGTTTCTGGCAGCACTCCTGTGTGCTTGCGGCGGCTTCGCGAGCAGAGACAAGCAACAGCCCCCTCCGCCCCCTTCAGCGGGCATTACGAACGTTAACCACATCATATATATGTTGCAGGAAAACCGTTCGTTTGATGGATATTTCGGGAAGCTGAACGACTATCGCCAGTCTAAGGGCCTGAGCACAGACGTCGATGTTACGCCAGCGAATGCGTCGCAGCTCGCCTTTGACCATTCGACCAGTTTCACCCCGTTTCACATGAACTCACAATGCGTGGAGGGATTGAGCCCCTACTGGAACGAAAGCCACAACGACTGGAACCACGCAGACCCGACCTCTGCAACGCCGATGATGGACGGCTTCGCCAACTCCGCGGGCGGCGACTCCCGTCACAGTAATCCCCCCGGGAATGACATAAATGGCCAGCGTGTCATGGGTTACTACGACGACAGCGACCTTCCTTACTACTACTTCATGGCCACACAGTTCGCTATGTCGGACCATTGGTTCTCGCCGGTCATGACCAACACCCCCGCAAATCGAATGTATGCCATAGCCGGGACTTCGCATGGTGTGGTCGATAAGCCCCTTACCCAGATCAACATTCCTACAATTTTCGATAAGCTGCAGGAGGCTGGCATCACCTGGAAGAATTATGTGCCGGATTTTCCCAATGGAAGTTCGCTGAAGGCTTTCCCTGCATTTTCCAAGTACCTGAACACCAATATTGTTCCCATGTCAGCCTATTTCGACGATTTGAAGAACGGTACTTTGCCGCAAGTGGCATTCATCGATCGTGATTCGAAGAATGGGCTCGACGAGCATCCCGGTCCCGGGGTAAATGTCCAGAAAGGCGCGGCCTATGTCGCCGGGATCATAAATGCGCTTATCGACAGCAGTTCGTGGCAGGACTCTATTTTCTTTTTGACCTACGACGAAGCTGGAGGCGTGTACGATCATGAGCCGCCAATTTCGATGCCTTCTCCGGATGGCATTCCGCCGATTCTTGGTCCGAACGACACTTGCACGGCGACGGTAGGCCCTATGTGCGACTTCGTCTATACGGGATTCCGTTTACCGAATATCGTGGTTTCGCCTTTTTCGAAGCTGCACTGGGTGGATCATACGCCGATGGATACAACGGCGATTCTGAAATTCATTGAAGAACGTTTTCAGCTCTCGCCGCTTACCAACCGCGACGCCGCTCAGCCGGACATCAGCTTCTTTTTTGACTTCGCAAACAAGCCGAACCTGAATCCGCCCAAGCCGCCAAATCAGCCCACGAATGGACCTTGTTACATCACATCGTTGCCGTGAGAAGAAGCGCGGAGTTTCGCCGAGATGAATGAAGTTTGTGGAAAATTCTTCACCCTCAAACTGCCCACTCGTTCTAGAGTTGAGATAATCGGCCATCCAAAGACGCGCTTGGTTGAAATTGACGTAATCGCGTGGAGTGAGAATCGAAAAATGTCCAACAAAACTCTAATCATCGTTGTAGCCGGTCTCATCGTGGTCGCCATCGCTATCGCACAAACCATTCGCAAGCCTTCCCATTCAGCCGCCGGTGGCCCTGCCAAAGTCAGCGGCCCCGCTGTTCGCACACCTGACGGCCTTGAATACTGGGACATCAAGGTCGGTACCGGTGCGAAAGCGATTTCAGGGGAAACGGTTCGGATGCATTACACCGGCTGGCTGACGAACGGGACGAAATTCGACAGCTCCGGCGACACACCGTTCTCATTCGATCTCGGCGCGCACCAGGTGATCAAGGGCTGGGATGAAGGTATTCCAGGCATGAGGATCGGCGGCAAGCGGCAGCTCCGCATTCCGCCGGACCTCGCCTATGGCGATCGCGGCGCGGGTGGAGTCATCCCACCGAATGCCACGCTGATTTTTGATGTGGAGCTCGTAGGAATCCAGTAAACGGCTAGGCTTTTACAACTTTGCCGCTGCGCAGGCAGGACGTGCAGACGCGAATGCGTTTGTTTCCGCCCTTCACCTTGGCGTGCACCGGCCGCAGATTGACGTTCCAGCGGCGCTTGGTCACGTTGTGGGCGTGACTGATGTTATTTCCAAATTGCGGCCCCTTGCCGCAGATTTCGCATACGTGTGCCATGACTACTCCAGATTCATCAGAACTTTACGGCTGAATCATCGATTTTACTGGATTTTACCGAGTTCTGCCATTCGCGGCCTCCATCTGTCACATTATCGCGATCCAGTGTGCTTCCTTCGTGGAGTTTCTCTGTGAAACACTGTGTCCTCTGTGCTTAAAGATCTTTAAAACCTCACCACAGAGGACACTGAGTCACACAGAGAGACATCACAGAGAGATCAATTGCCTGTCCACTCTCGGACAGCAACTCTCGAATGCGGACATGCCCAGCACTGTCATGATTGATCGGCTTTAAAAGGAACAATCACTTAGCCGCAACCGTATTTGGTTGAAAAGGTGCTCTCTGCTTCCCCGGACAAGTCCGCCCAGGAGCTGCCCATGTTCTTCCATGACCTGAGAATCGCCATCCGCCACCTGTTGAAGTCGCCCGGCTTCAGCCTGACCGCCGTCCTGATGCTCGCATTCGGAATCGGCGCGACCACTGCGATCTTCTCGGTCGTCGAAGGCATACTCCTGCGCCCTCTGCCGTTCCCCAGCCCAGAACAGCTAGTCAATTTGTCCGACATGCTTCAGGGCGCGGATGTCGGTGGCAATGGCGAGGCCGGCGTGACCGCCCCCGATATTCGTAATTACATGCGCGATACCCACAGCTTCCAGAGTCTCGGTGGCTACCAGCAGACGGGCTACGAACTTTCCGGCATCGGCGATCCCGCACAAATCAGCGCTGCCCGCCTGTCAGGAGGCGTCTTTACGGCCTTACAAGTTCAGCCCTTAATGGGCCGGTATTTCACCCAGCAGGAAGACGACCAGAAACAACAGGTTGTGGTGGTCAGCTACTCGCTTTGGCAGAACCGTATGCACGGCGACCCACATGTCCTCGGAACCAAAATCCTGCTGGATCGTAAGCCTTACGAGATCGTTGGAGTTATGCCACGGAATTTCGAGTTTCCCCTGGTTCCCGGCCACTTGAACCGGAGCGAGCTTTGGGTGCCGATCAGTTTCACCGACCAGGAACTCACCACAGGCGCTGCCTCCTGGAATTTCGGCATGGTAGGCCGGCTCAAGCCTGGAATTTCCGCAGCGCAGGCGCAAGCCGATGCCGAACGCGTCGCCCAGGAAACCATGCGTAATTATCCCGCGTTCATGTCGAGCCTGAGAATCCAGGCAGTTGTTCGTTCGCTAAAGCAGGAAACCATCGAGCAGTCTCGGCAGCTGATCCGCACTTTATTTCTCGCGACGGCTGTTGTATTGCTGATCGCGTGTGCCAATCTCGCTGGACTGTTGTTGGTTCGCGCCATTCGCCGGCGTCGTGAAATTGCCGTTCGTCTTGCGCTCGGCGCCGGTGCTGGCGCTTTGCTACGCCAGGCCATGTTGGAAAGTCTAGCACTGAGCGTCACCGGGGGTGTACTTGGCCTATGTTTCGCAGAGATTGCCTTACGGCTTGGTGTCAGTCGACTGCCAGAAACGCTGCCCCGCATCAGCGAAATCGGCTTGAATTGGCGAGTTGTCGTGTTCGCGATGGTTCTCGCGATCATCACCGGGATGCTTTGCGGCATGGCTCCGGCCTTTGCCGGACTGCGCACAAAAGTCAATGACACTTTGAAAGAAGCCGGCCGGACGGGCACCGCCGGTGGAGGTCACGCTCGTCTGCGCTCGATTTTGGTGGTCGGCGAAATCGCCGTCGCGCTCGTTCTGCTTGCCGCTTCGGGTTTGCTGCTGCGAAGTTTTGAGAAGATGCGTGACGTAAATCTGGGCTTCCGTGCTGATCACGTTCTCACCGCTTCCTATTCCCTCCCGCAAAAGCAGTACGCAACCCAGGCCTCAGCGGATACGTTCAACGATGAACTGGTCCGCCGGCTGCAACAATTGCCCGGAGTAAAGTCAGCGGGCATCACTTCATTCCTGCCAGCCGCAGGCAACAACAGCAACAGCACGTTCATTGTTGACGGTTACGTTCCGTCCAAAGGCGCGAACATGAATCTCGCCACGCCCATGCTCATTCAAGGCGACTACCTGCAGAGCATGGAGGTTTCTCTGCTTGCGGGACGATTTTTTACGCCAAATGACACCGCTGACACACAACTCGTCGCGATTGTGAACCATAAATTTGCGCAGCACTTCTGGCTCAATGGCGATCCTATCGGCAAACGCTTTCGCCTCGGCATGATGGAAACTCAAACGCCATGGATGACGATCGTTGGTGAAGTTGCTGACGTGAAGGAGAACTCCCCTGACCAGCCGACAAAAGAACAGTGGTACCAGCCGGTCAAGCAGTTTGAGAAGTCCATTGGCGCGCTCGGTTCGCCCACGGATGTCAACGGCAACTTTGGCTACATCGCTCTGCGCACTGCGGTTCCACCCGAGCAGATGGCAAATACCCTACGCGAAACCGTCCGCTCCATCGATGCTCAGCTGCCTCTGAATCAGGTACAGACGATGGAACACGCGGTTTCGGATAGCGAAGCTCCACGTCGCTTCAATACTGCCGTCATTTCCGCTTTTGCGCTCGCGGCAGTCCTGCTGGCAGCGCTCGGAATTTACAGCGTGATCGCCTTTTCGGCAGCGCTGCGGGTCCAGGAAATGGCGATCCGAATGGCTCTGGGATCGCAACGCTCCGGCATTTTGCGCCTGGTCTTCGCGTCGGCCGCCAAACTCGCAGCAATTGGGTGCGCTATTGGATTGCTCGGCGCTGCGGCTGCGTCTCATCTGCTGCGCTCTTTGCTGTTTGAGGTAAGCCCGTTCGATCCGATTGTATTGGTGCTGGCCGCAGTCTCCGTCTTGCTGTTAGCGATGCTGGCGTCGCTCTTGCCGGCTCAGCGAGCGGCCTCGATCAATCCAATGAGCGCATTGCGCACCGATTGAGTGTAGGGGCGGCCCCTCAAGGCCCGCCCCTCGCCCGCCACTCCGTGGATTTGCTCCGTGTAACTCTGTGTGCTCTGTGGTGGTTTTTAAAAGCTTTACCACAGAGAACGCTGAGTACCATAGAGAAAAACCACCGAGGAACTCATTACGGACTCAACTGGGAAGTCTATTGCTTCTTCGCTTCAGCTTCCGCCAGCCAGCCTCGCCGCAGCTTATCCGCAGGAATACTCGACAAATAGGGCTTGATGTCCAAAATCGGCGTGCCGTCCAGCATGTCGACGCCTCTTACATGCAACCGTGTGCCTTCCCGGCGAAGAAGCTCCACAACCGTCAGTCCAATCGGATTCGGCCTGCGCGGCGATCTGGTCGCAAACACACCATGCTCACGACTATTGTCGACGGGCGGTCTTCCGATGAGTTCAAATCCCTCCGAGCGATGAAAGGCCCAAAGCACGAACAGGTGCGAGAACCCCTCAACATCCTTCAGCCCCGCCGCAAATTCCGGGTTGATTTCGAGTACCCCCTCTGCATCGTGCTTCACGCCTAACCCTTTAGGAATTTGTTTTGTGTCGCGGTATGGGCTTTTTACCGTACCAATTGTTCTCATCACGAATTCAGTCAAAGTCAATCCTCACGAATGATTTTCTCTGCGATCTGGGCGCTGAACTCTGCGACCTCTGCGGTTAAAAGCTTTTCTCAATGCTCATCGCGATTGCTGTGCCCGTAAGGGAACTCCAGCGTTCCGGCCTTCCCGATATTCTCCTCAGCAAAAATCCGCACTCGATCCAGAGCGGACTGCAGCTCCTGCAGATATTCTTCATCGCCGCCATCTCGCGGAACCTGTATCTCCCGGCTGATCCGCATCAACGCGCGGCTGAATGGCTTCGGAATCATGCAACCATCCCAGGTCTTCAGCACCCACGCCCGGTCAAACGCGATATGAAACACCACCATCGGCACGCCCGTGCTTCGCGAAAGCACCACTGGCCCGGGCTTCGCCACATAGCGTGGCCCTTTCGGCCCGTCAATCGTGAACGCGACCGTCCATCCCTGCTCAATTGCATGACGCATACCGAGCAGCGCCCGCACCGCTCCCTTTGAACTCGACCCCCGCACTTTCACGAACCCGAACTTCTGCATGATCCGCCCAGTGTACTCGCCGTCGAAACTGTCGCTGCTCATTACACGAACTTGCAAATCGCGGCACCACCACATCGCGGGAATCATGCAGTTATGCCAGAAGGAATACACGCGCGGCCGCTCGGCCAGACTCTTCGGCGACCCTTCTTCCCATGAAACTGAGAACCGGACAGTGGGGCAGAGAAGCCGTATGGCAAAGTATCCCGCCCATTCGATCATCCAAAGCAGTACCCGCTGTTTGAGCGTGAATTTTCGCCAGGGCTTATCGACAGGCGGTGTGGCGGGAGTTGCGACTGCGCTCACGATTTAATTTTACTTCCTGCAAATCGCCCCGAACGAGTGGACCCTGGGTTTGCACGGTTGATTCAATCGGCTGATGTATCCTCAAACCGTGCAAGCGGCTGATGAGTACACGCGACGGCTGAACCAGCATGAAGCCGCAGTAAGCCGCTACCAATCGATCCACATCCGCGTTGGCAACCTTCGGCTTGCAATCGCCGTAGTAGCGGCAGTTCTGGCGTGGGAATCTCTGAAGCAGCACGTGCTTTCACCCTGGTGGCTCCTGGTCCCAGCGCTGGTGTTCGCAGCGGTAGCCGCCTTTCACGCGCGCATTTTGCGGCATCGAGATCTTGCTCAGCGCGCCGTCACCTTTTACAAGCGGGGCTTCGCCAGAATCGAAGATCGCTGGGTGGGTCAGGGACAGACAGGAGAACGCTTCAGTGATCCTCACCACATCTACGCATCCGACCTGGATTTGTTTGGTCGAGGAAGCCTGTTCGAACTCCTTTC
>DATBIE010000131.1:0-16694 GCA_036557105.1 Terriglobales bacterium | reverse complement strand
TACGCATGGGCCAACCGGAAGCCGAGCGCGATGCAGGTGTGGACTCCGTTTGTCCGCACCTAACTGCGACTTGGAAGAGGACAACGATTGCGCTGGCGAATTGCTGTTCTGGTGAGTGCTGCGATTGCGATCAGTTATCTGGACCGGCAGACTCTACCGGTCGCCATCAAGGCGATTGCACATGACATTCCGGTCACGAATGAGCAATTCTCACTGCTGCAATCGGCATTCCTCCTCGCGTACGCATTCATGTATGTGGGAGGCGGCAAACTAACAGATGCACTCGGCACTCGCCGCGGATTCACTCTCATCATGCTCTTCTGGTCTGCTGCATGCCTGAGCCACGCAGTTGCGGTCAGTTTTGCGATGCTCGTAGGCAGCCGATTCCTTCTCGGAGCAGGCGAGGGCGGAGGTTTTCCTGCGGCAACGCGCGCAGTTTCCGAATGGTTTCCAGTGAATGAACGCGCAACAGCTATGGGGATTATCAACGCCGGCACCGCCATCGGCGCGGTTGCTGCCCCGCCGCTGATTGCAGGGGTCTTGCTCTTTGCAAGTTGGCGCTGGATTTTTTGTATCACTGGCACACTTGGAATTGTTTGGACGCTCTGGTGGCGGCACTCGTATTTCGTCCCGCAGGAGCGTGTGTCCCCGGCAATTTCTGTCAGCGAGGGAATGCCCCATTCCCACGAATCGTCCCCAACCCTTCACTGGTTCGAACTGCTGAAAATCCGCGAATCCTGGGGACTTGTGCTGGCAAAATTTCTCAGTGATGCAGCCTGGTACTTCTACCTATTTTGGCTGCCCAAGTATTTGTATGACGCGCGCGGCTTCGACATAAAAGGCGTCGGCAAGCTGGCATGGATTCCATATGCAGCGGCCGGTATCGGATGCCTTGCCGGAGGTGGCCTGTCCAGTTACCTGCTCCAACGTAATCTCTCGCTCGGAACTTCGCGCAAGATGGCGCTCGGCCTGAGCGCTGCCCTGATGCCGTTCGTTCTCATCATTACTCATGTACCGATCTCGTGGGCGCTGTTTCTGTTTAGTCTTGCGTACTTCGGTCAACAATCATGGTCGACGCTGGTCATGGTGCTCCCCACCGATCTATTTCCGCGCAGCGTAGTAGGTTCGGTTGCGGGACTGGTTGGGTTCGGCGGCGCAATGGGTGGCATCGCTTTTGGAGAACTGGTCGGCTACCTTCTCGACCACGGTTTCGGCTACGGTGTTGTGTTCACGATTGCCGGCATGTTGCATCTCGTCGCCTTCCTGGTGATATTGTTGGCCATTCCTGTCGTCGCGCCGCTCAGCGCAACCAGGCTCCATCGCGAGGCTACCGTTTGAAGATCACAGACATCCGCACTCGCGTCGTGCGTTGGACCGGGAAGACTGCGCCCTTGCCAGGCCATTTCTGTACTAACCCAATGGACCTGCTTGAGCTCGATGCGTACCCGTCAAAATCGAACACCGGTTCGTCGATGAGTACGTTCACGTTTCATTACTGGTTGATCATAGAATTTTTCACGGATCAGGGACATGTCGGTATCGGTAACGCGGCACTGGCCCCACAGGTTACAAAGCAGGCAATCGATCTTTACTTGAAACCGATCCTTCTTGGCGCGGACCCGTGGGACATTGAACTCCTATGGCAGCACATGTATCGCAAGACCATGGCGTTCGGACGTAAGGGCATTGGCATGGTCGCGATCAGTGCAGTGGACATTGCTCTGTGGGACATCCTTGGAAAATCAGCCAAACAGCCCGTGTATCGCCTGCTTGGCGGCAGAACAAAGCCGCGAATTCCTGTATACGCGAGCCGGCTTTACAGCACTAAGTTGGGCGAACTCGCGGTCGAAGCGAAGCGATACAGAGACGAAGGTTACAAAGCGATGAAGCTGCGCTTCGGCTGGGGACCGTCCGATGGCGCGGCCGGAATGCAACGGAACATTGAGCTGGTGCGAACGGTTCGCGACGTCGTAGGACAGGAAATCGACGTCATGGCTGATGCCTACATGGGATGGACGCTCGACTATGCAAAGCGCATGCTTCCCCTGCTTGAGCCATTTAATCTGCGCTGGCTGGAAGAGCCGGTCATCCCCGACGATCTTCACGGGTATGCGGAATTAAAGTCCTATGGAACAATTCCGATTGCCGGAGGCGAGCACGAGTTTACGTTGTACGGATTCCGAGAGCTGCTCGAAGCCCGCGCGCTTGACTACATACAGTTCGACACGAACCGCGTAGGAGGAATCAGCCAGGCGCGCAAGATCGCTGCGCTCACCGAAGCGCATTCCATTCCGGTCATCCCCCATGCGGGCCAAATGCACAACTACCACATCGTAATGGCGAGCCTGAATTCCCCGATGGCGGAGTATTTCCCCGTCGTCGACGTCGAGGTCGGAAACGAATTGTTCTGGTACATCTTCGATGGCGAGCCAAAGGCGAAAGATGGTTACATCGACCTGGACGAGAATACTCCGGGACTGGGTCTTACCATCAACGAAGAATCGTTGAAGCAGAACTTCGAGACCATTGAATGAGCATGCGCCTGATTCAACTTCGACGTGGCACCGTCCGGGGCGTCGCGATTGTTGAAGATCCGAACCTGCGATTGTTGTCGGGAGTTCCGTCGATCTATGAGCTGGTGCAAGGGGCCATCGCAACACGAGCAAAGCTCTCGGACTTCGCAAGTCAACATGCAGGCGATGAGCTGCTCAACTATGACGAAGCTTACGATGGGCGAGGACAGTGGCTCATTTTGCCGGCAATTGATCATCCCC
This sequence comes from Terriglobales bacterium, assembly GCA_036557105.1. Classification (GTDB taxonomy): domain Bacteria; phylum Acidobacteriota; class Terriglobia; order Terriglobales; family Acidobacteriaceae; genus Gp1-AA145. The sequence goes on along the minus strand of DATBIE010000131.1, from coordinate 13,920 downwards.
AGGAAGCCGCACGGTGCCTTGTTTCCGGTACCGGCCTGACGCATCTGGGCAGCGCGCGTGACCGCCAGTCGATGCATGCTTCACTTACAGCCAAAGAAGTCGAAGAACTCACCGACAGCATGAAAATGTTTCGCTGGGGGATCGAGGGAGGTCGTCCCGCCGAAGGCTGCATTGGCGTTTCTCCGGAATGGTTTTACAAAGGTAATGGCGCAATTCTGCGCGCACATGGCGACTCGCTCGAGGTGCCTGCGTTTGCCGAAGACGGCGGCGAGGAAGCAGAAGTCGCGACGGTATATGTGATTGGGCCTGATGGGACTCCCTGGCGGATTGGAATGGCCACGGGAAATGAATTTTCAGACCACTGCTTTGAAAAGAAGAATTACTTGAACCTCGCCAGTTCGAAACTGCGCAATTGTTCCATTGGGCCTGAGCTTGTAATTGATCCAGCGTTCGACTCGGTTCCGGGTAAAGTCACAATTCACCGGGCTGGAAAGGTGCTGTGGTCGAAGCAAATCCGGACCGGCGACAGTGAAATGTGCCACACTCTAGGGAACATCGAGCATCATCATTTTAAATTTGAAGCGCACCGTCGGCCGGGCGACGTTCACGTTCATTTTCTTGGGGCCGATTGCCTCAGCTTCGGCGAAGGTATTCGCCTTAGAGATGGCGATGTAATGCAAATTCAGTTTGACGGATTCGGTCGTCCGTTGCACAACCGCGTTTGCATCGGTGGCGCATCTCCTGAACTCATTCACGTAGGAACAATGCGATGAACACAAATATTTCAAAATCTCGTGTAGCACTGATTGGACTTGGAACCATGGGCGCAGGAATGGCGGGCCGCCTCGTTTCTGCTGGTTTCCCGCTTTCTGTTTACAACCGTAATCGCGCGAGGGCTACGCAGTTTGCTGATCGCGGTGCGTATCTTGCGAGTTCCCCTCGCGAGGCAGCTTCCCGCGCCGACATAGTGATCAGCATGGTCGCCGATGACGCCGCTTCGCGCGATGTTTGGCTCGGGGAGAACGGCGCTCTCGCGGGAGCAAATACCGGCTCGGTCATGATTGAGTCGAGCACCTTGTCGGTAAATTGGGTGAGAGACCTTGCTACGGCGGCCGAAACTCGAGGATGTGAACTGCTCGACGCGCCAGTTACCGGAACCAAACCGCACGCAGAAGGCGGACAACTGCTATTTCTCGTAGGCGGCAAAGCGGAGGCTCTCGACCGGGTGCTGCCGATGCTCGCAGTGCTTGGACGCGATGCGATCCACCTTGGCCCGACTGGCAGCGGCGCGCTGATGAAACTGATTAACAACTTTCTAGCCGCTGTCCAAGCGGTGTCATTCGGTGAAGCCCTAGCCCTGATCGAAGCTGGCGGCCTAGATAAGGCAAAAGCGACTTCCATTCTCAATGAGGGAGCACCGGGAAGTCCCATACTCAAGCGAGTTGCTGAGCGAATGGTCTCCGGCGATTTCACTCCTCATTTCCTTTTGCGATTGATGGCGAAAGACGTCAGCTATGCGCTCGAGGAAGGACGCCAGCGCGGAATGGAGCTTGCGACAGCTTCGGCCGCGCTCGATGCTTTCAAACAAGCGATCGCCCAGGGTTTCGGCGAGAAGGACTTTACGTCAGTGGCCCAGGCCATCACCGGCAAACCACGCAAGCCGGCAAAGACCGCATGAATACGCGATCGTGGTCCGCACAATTCACCACTCCAGTGATCAAATGAGAAACTCGCGATTTGTCCAAATGTCCCTGCTCGTTTTATTTCTCTTAATACCATCTCCATCTCTCCTCAGCCAGGAAACTAAGCCCAAGCACCCTCCGACTCCCGGCCCGATGTTGACTAGCGGCACGGTGACTCTCGATACGCCGGAGTTCCAGCTCGTCCTGGTAAAGTCGTCGCAAACCGTAGCTGCGCTTAAACCCAAAACGACGCCAGATTTCGATTTCACGCCTGGGGACCTTCTGGTTTCGCGTTCACAGAACGGATATTTTCACCTCGGCGACATTACGTTACGGCTGCGCTCGCGCCATTCCACCGAGTGGAAGAACTACTCGACCTCGATTGCTCGATCTCCGGTGAACGCGTTGCCGAGCTCTAGTCAGGTACTGGCGTCCGCTGATCTCGCGCCCACTCTGCCGCAGGATATTCCATTACAGGTAGTCCGAACCTGGGCAATAGAAAACGGAAAGCTCGCACTCCGGTTCACTTTGAAAAATAAAAGTCCCGAGCCGGTCGAGATCGGCGCGCTCGGCATCCCGATGATCTTCAACAATGTGCTGAATGATCGGTCGCTGGAAGAGGCACATGCCAAATGCTCTTTCTATGATCCTTATATCGGCGAAGATGCTGGCTATCTGCAAGTGACGCGACTAAGCGGAAAATCGCCAGCGTTGCTGGTTGTCCCCGATGGGAAGACGGTCTTCGAAGCTTACAACCCAATTCTTGATAAGCCGGGCCGCTGGGGTGCGAAGCCCGTCTTTACTGATCCCACGCCGCGGGGAATCACCTTCGAGGGGTTTTACGAATGGATGGTCCACAGCAAAGCCTATGCTGACAATGAATGGAAGGGGATACATGAATGGAACCCCGCAACTTCCCTCACGATGCAGCCAGGCGAATCGAAGACGTACGGACTGAAATTTATTCTTTCCGATTCGATTCGTCACATCGAGCGAACGCTTGCTGAGAACCAGCGGCCCGTGGCAGTGGGAGTTCCCGGATACGTGCTGCCCACCGACATTGATGGGCGCCTCTTTTTGAAACATTCAAAGGCCGTTAAAAGTCTGAAGATAGAGCCCGAAGGTGCTCTCTCAATCAGCAAGGCGAAGCCCCGAAATGGCTGGACGGAGTACAACGTCAACGGCAGGCAATGGGGCCGATCACGGTTGACGATCACCTACAGCGATGGACTTGTACAAACCATTCAATATTTCGTCACCAAGCCCGAGTCGGAGGTTGTCGCGGACATGGGACACTTTCTCACCACGAAGCAATGGTTCGTTGACCCTAGCGATCCTTTTCATCGCAGTCCTTCGGTGATGACCTATGATCGCGAAACAGACGAGATCGTTATGCAGGACAGCCGCGCCTGGATCGCCGGCCTCGGCGACGAAGGCGGAGGAGGTGCGTGGATTTCGGCGATGATGAAAGAGTTTGTCGCGCCGAATCGAGACGAAATCGAAAAGTTGCAGCAGTTTGTGGATGGCGTGCTCTGGGGCGGGCTGCAATACAAAGATGGGCCACAGAAGTATGGCGTACGCAAGAGCCTCTTCTATTATCAGCCGGATGAAATGCCAAAGGGCTTCTATCGCAGCGATTTCGACTGGAGTACGTGGACAAGCTGGAATAAGAAAGCGTCTGAGCAGGTTGACCGTTCGTATGACTATCCCCACGTCGCCGCGGCTTATTGGGTGCTCTATCATCTGGCGCGCAATAATCCGGGACTGGTCACGAATCATTCCTGGGACTGGTATCTAGATCAGGCGTACAAGACTTCAGTCGCGATGACCAATTACGCGCAGGGTCTTGCCGTTTTCGGACAAATGGAAGGCGATATTTTTCTTCAGATACTGACAGACCTGAAAGTAGAAGGTATGAAGGCGCAGGCCGATGATCTCGAATCCAGAATGCGGTTACGCGCCGAGCGGTGGAAAAAGGAAGCTTATCCATTCGGCAGCGAAATGCCCTGGGACTCAACCGGCCAGGAAGAGGTGTATGCCTGGACGAAATATTTCGGCTATCAGGACAAAGCCGATGTCACGCTGAATGCGATTCTGGGTTACGATCCCGCAATTCCGCATTGGGGATACAACGGTAGCGCCCGCCGCTATTGGGATTTCATTTTTGCCGCGAAGGACCGGCGGCTCGAGCGGCAGCTTCATCACTATGGATCGGGCTTAAATGCGATTCCGCTGCTTGCAGAATATCGCGAGCATCCGGATGACCTATATCTGTTACGCGTGGGCTACGGTGGGACAATGGGCGCGCTGACCGACATTGATCAAGAAGGATTTGCTTCGGCCGCTTTTCATTCGTTTCCCGACATGCTAAAACCCGATCCGCTCTCGGGAGACTATGGCCCAAACTTTTTTGGCTTTGCCTGGAATACCGCGACGTATGTTGTGAATGATCCGCAATTCGGCTGGCTGGCGTTCGGCGGCAACTTGCTGAGGAAAGGCGATGTCGTGACAGTCACGCCACTGGACGCGGCGCGCAGCCGCGTGTATCTGGCTCCTTACGGGCTGTGGCTAGCACTCGACGCGGGCAGCTTCGAGAAAGTAGAAGTCAATGCCAAGACAGGCGAGGTTCGCGTCGGCTTTTCACCGAGTTCTCAGTTCACTCCGCAAGCCCGCCTGCGAATCGAATACCCGGCAAAGATTAAAGGAATCGGGGAATATGTACCAACTACTTCGCTCAAAACGGAACGGGACACTTATGTTGTTCCGCTGAGCAATGCTGTGACTTGGATTGAGCTTTCAACCAAAGCGCAGTGATATGTCAAAGCTTAGTCGGGTGCCTTGCACGAAAAGTTTGCGGCATCGTCGGTGCTGCCCGTTCCGTTGTATTTCGGAACGTCTGGATATACGCACAATGGGCGCGTACGGTCCACCTTCCCCGCTGTGGAGTGAGACGCGACGATAGAATCTGGAGCTTTATTCTTCTCGACCCACTGCTCAACAGCGCCGAGCGCATCGAAAACATCAGGCCCTTCACCCCCGAAGCAATGGCCCATGCCGGGTACCATGAATAGTCTCAGAAAGTCCGTGGTCTTCTTCTCCCCTCCCATTGCCTTCACCACGCTGTCGTAATAGTTAATGCTATTCTCAGAGGCAATCAACGCGTCCGCCCAGCCGTGGTACATGATGAGCTTTCCGCCACGTGCCTTAAATTTCGACAAATCAGGATCAATAGCATTGATCGTGCCGTGGTCGAATTTGTCCGCCGCCGACACTTCTTTATCGAAATCCATGTTGCGCGGATTCCAGTGCGGATCCTTGTGAATGATGTACGTGTAGTAGTCGGAACCAATGCGCGAAGGTTCCGGACCGCCGATCAAAAATCCCCAGACTAGTTCGCTGCCCGGTTCCAGTCCCGGGAAGAATTTGGTTCCACTCTCCGTCGTTGCTGGCCCGTAAAGCTTCTCGGCAGTTTCGACCTGAGCAGAAGTCAGACAATCCGTCCCATCGGCATCCTTGCACTGCAGCGCCTTGGGATCGAAGTGACACTTGCGAGGATCATCGATCAGGCCATCTTTGATTCCGTCGATCGAATCGCAAGCCTCGATTGCAGCTTTATGGATCATTGGAAACTTGTCTGCGGGAATCCGGCTTTGGGGAGTCTTGAGAGGCAGCAGACCGTCCCAGACAGTCGCAGCTGTCAGATGAGTCCAATAATTCGCCGGCGCTCCGGCTACCATCCCGTTATAGTCGTCCGGAAATTTCTGTGCTTCTTTGAGTCCCTGCTTGCCGCCGGAAGAGCATCCATTCCAGTAGGAGTAGGACGGATCCTTTCCGTAATATGCCGCCACAATAGCTTTGCCTTGCACAGTCATTTCATGAACGGCCCGATACGCAAAATCAACAACTTTTTCAGGATGTCCCAGAGCCCAGCTCGCATCCATTACGCCACTGGTGTGGCCGGTGTCTGTGTTTGCCACCGCGAACCCCCGGCTCAGCCCTTCCGCCAGGGCGGAATAGATGATCACGCCCCACCAACCGCCGTTTCCTGTTCCTTCAAACCTGCCGTTCCAATTGGTTTCGGGCAGCCACACTTCAAATTTGATCTCCGAATCGCTGGTTGGCTTGGCGACCGCTACAACACGGCAAAAGGCGGGCAAGTCTTTGAAGCTGACCGGGCCCGGCATAATCGGCGCACTATTCGGAGGTGTAAATGTGCCCGCAGCCACGGGCTCCGCAAGCGTGATAGTCGTGTCTACTAGCTTGAGTTTGATCAGCTTCTGACACTCCGCAGCGGATGAGCAGACAAACGATGCCAACACAACGGACGATAACAGCAAAAGCTCAACGAGCTTGTCGCGGACCTTCAATACTGCCTCCAAGGGAATCGAATTGTTAGTCAGGCAACACACTCAAATTAGTACCGCGCTCTTCAACACTGCGAGCGGTATTCTATACGCTAGTCCCGGCGCTCCAGCACATTCGTACCCCGTGCGCAACGAGAATTCGTAGTGCGAAATAAAGCGTCAGGTTCGATTGTTGCGGAGGAACGAATGGCCAGTTACATTCGCGCAGATCACGTGGGCAGCTTGCTACGTCCGGCTAAGCTATTGCAAGCGCGTCAAACGGGAATGGCCACAGAAGAACTTCGAGCTCTTGAGAACAAATTCATCCTCGCTGTGTTTAAGCGCCAGCAGGAAATCGGATTGGATATATTCACTGACGGCGAACTCCGGCGACGCAATTTCATGAGCGACTTCGTGGATGCAGTTTCGGGGTTCGACACCGCGGATGCGGTTGCGCGAAGCTGGTCAGGCACAAGCTCATCGACTCCGGTAAGCAGCGTGACTGGCATTGTTACTGAAAAGCTGCGCCAGATAAGGCCGCTCACCGGGCACGAAGTTCCTTTCCTGCAAGACCACGCTTTCGGGAAGTTTAAGATCACGCTTCCCAGTGCGACGCAGTTTCCTGCCATCTCATACAAACGTGGAATCACAGACAAGGTCTATTCAACTCCTTCTGCATTGCTTTCTGCAATCGTTGAGATCATGAAAGAAGAATTGCGCGATCTCAGTTCCAAAGGTGTGAGTTATATCCAGATCGATGCTCCACGGTATAGCTACTACATCGACCCGAAATGGCGCGAGTGGATGCGCAGTGAAATAGGGCAAGATCCTGATGTTGCCCTGAAAGAAAGCGTGGCTGCGGACAATGCCTGCCTCGAAGCCGCTCGTCACCCCGGCGTCACACTTGCCATGCACCTGTGCCGCGGAAACAATCGCAGTCATTGGTATGCGGAGGGTGGTTACGATGCCGTCGCCGAGCAATTGTTCGGCACGCTTGCCGTTGATCGCTTTTTACTGGAGTACGATGACGAGCGCTCAGGGACATTGGAACCATTACGCTTTGTGCCGCCAGGCAAAACTGTGGTGCTGGGGCTCGTAAGCAGCAAGCGACCGGAACTGGAAAAAAAGAACAATCTCATTCAACGCATCAAAGAAGCATCGCGCTATGTGCGGCTTGAGAATCTGGCATTGAGCCCGCAGTGTGGATTCGCGTCGACTGCGGAGGGAAACCTTCTCTCGGAAGAAGAACAGTGGGCAAAGCTACGGCTCGTGGTAGAGACTGCGCGAGAAGTGTGGAACTAACGTTTCTATCGGCAGTCACGCCCACGAAAACTTTGCAATTGTTTCTGGCTACATTCGTGCACCAAGAACGCTCTTGCCGAGCACCGCTCACTTCCTCTAAGACGATTGCTAAAACGCGTTAGCTGGCAAAACATCCTCAATTTCGTAGTGTCTTGCCAGTTTTCAGCGTGTACTGAATGCGCTCCTGTGTTTTTCGCTCACCGCAGAGCGATTTGAACGCTTCTCGCTCAAGATCCAGCACATATTGTTCAGACACGTGCGTTCCCGGAGTTATGTTTCCGCCGCAGAGTACCTCAGCTATTTTGTGTGCAAGCTTTACTTCGTATTCTGTGATGTATTCGCCTTGGCGCATAAGGTGCACGCCCATTTTCAAAGTTGCAAGAACGTTCTCCCCCGGAGCTGGAATATTGGTGCGCGGCACTGGGGGCTCATAGCCGGCATTTACTAACTCCAGCGCGCGCATCTTGGCATCAGCCAGAACACGCTCTCGATTCATCGTGATCTGGTCAGAGTCGGACAGAAAGCCGAGTGTCCGACCCTCAAGCGCAGAAGTTGCGACCTTAGCAGTAGCAATCGTTTCGAACGCCTTCTTCATAGTTTCGAGCAATTCCACGGATTCAATGAGTCCGCCGGGAGAACTCCTCGTGCCTTTCTTTAACTGTGTCGCGCTATCTACAGCTCGCAGCAGCATTTCTTTACAGCCACCGCCACCCGGAAGCAGACCGACTCCGACTTCAACAAGACCGATGTAAAGCTCTGCATGAGGTTGGCGGGCGGGAGCGTGAAGCGTCATCTCAGCTCCTCCTCCCAGGGTCATACCAAACGGAGCAATTACGATCGGCTTCGGTGAGAACTTTATTGCTTGCATCATTCCCTGAAATTGCCGGATGGCGAGATCGACATCATCCCACTCCTCTTCCTGCGCCGACATGAGGAGGAGCATCAGGTTGGCGCCCACTGAGAAATTCATGGCGTCGTTGCTGATGACAAATGCGTCGAAGTTCTCCCCTGGTCCATTCGGCTTCAGCGTCTGAGCAATCAGTGAAACTATGTCTGCGCCGAGCGAGTTCATCTTGGAGTGAAACTCGACGCAACCGACGCCGTCCCCTAAATCGACCAGCGATGCGCCGGCATTTTTCTTCACGACTCCGTTCGACTTCTTCGCGACGGAGACCGACCAGACGCCGACCGGAACAATGACGGACGTGTACCGGTTCTGGTCGATCTGCCAGAAGGCGCGACCCGAGGGCGTTTTGGGGTCATCGGTATACCAGGTCTTTTTTCCGGCGGCCAGCAATTTTTCGGCACTGGCCGCCACGACTCGACCTTCCTTCTTCATTCGTCCAACGGTCGTCTGGACTCCAACAGCGTCCCAGAGCTCAAATGGCCCGAGTTCCCAGTTGAATCCGAGCTGCATCGCACGATCTATGTCGACCAGAGAATCCGCAATCTCCGGTACGCGATTTGCTGAGTAGTTCCATAGGTCGCACAGCACCGACCAGAGAAATGTTCCAGCCTTATCTATTTTTTGCGAGCCTCCTCCATCCATCCCAAGCAGCATTCGCAGGCGGGCACCGATTTCTTCCACATTCTTTGCCATGTCCAGCGCAGCGAGCTTTGGTTTCTGACGCGGATGATACTCCAGCGTTTTCCAGTCGATGGCGAGCCGCTCATCTTCGCCGGAGGCGCTCTTCACTTTCTCATAAAAACCGGCTTTGGTCTTATCGCCGAGCAATTTGCGCGCGAGCATCTGCTTAAAGAAGTCAGGTAGGACGGCATCCTCGGCAACGCCTGTGTTCGGCATATTGCTGACCACGTGCCCCAAAATATCCAGACCGACAAGATCGATAGTGCGAAACGTGGCGGATTTCGGCCAGCCTACAACCTGTCCGGTGAGGGCATCCGCTTCCTCAACCGTCAGGTCCATCTCCTGCATTAAGCGCATGACATTCAAAACCGAGAAAGTACCGATTCGGTTGGCGATAAAGTTCGGCGTGTCTTTCGCTCGCACTACCCCTTTTCCGAGTCGAACGTCCGCGAACCACTCAATTGATGCGAGCAGAGATTGGTCCGTGTATGACGTGGGAATAACTTCCAGCAGCCGCATGTATCGGGGAGGGTTGAAGAAGTGTGTACCGAACCAACATCTACGAAAATCGCCTGGGAACCCTTCAGCGATGTGGGCAACCGGCAGACCACTCGTGTTTGTGGTGATGATTGTTCCCGGCTTGCGGAAGGATTCAACCTTCTTGAGCAGCTGCCGCTTGATCTCCATGTTCTCCACTACGGCTTCGATGATCCAATCAACCTCGGCCAACTTCTTCAAATCATCTTCGAAGTTTCCAACGGTGACCAATTCCGCAAGTGAAGAATCGAGGAATGCCGCAGGCTTCGACTTTTTGGCTGCATCCAGTCCCGCTGCAGCGATCTTATTGCGCGCAGGAGTATCAGCGTCGGGTGGGACGATGTCGAGCAGATAACTGGGGACGCCTGCATTGGCAAAATGCGCAGCAATGCGCGCACCCATGGTCCCCGCGCCCAGAATCGCAACCCTGTGAATGCGTTTCATCCAAGCCCTCCCATTGCTGATGCCGCCTCTTCCCTGCTCTGCTGCGTGCCGTCGTCAGTCTTCGACTTCGTGTACCGCCGCATTCAAATCATATAGTCTTGAGGAAGAAATGGCTGGAGGCAATGATGCGTGAAGTTGTCCTCGTCTCTTCGGTGCGGACGGCAGTTGGCAGAGCTTACAAAGGAATGTTGCGTACGACTCGGCCGGATGAGTTGGCCGCAATCGCAATAAAGGGGGCTCTCGACCGTGTGCCGCAGATAGATACAAGAGAAATCGAAGATGTGATCCTCGGCTGCGCCATGCCCGAGGCCGAACAAGGAATGAATGTGGCGAGAATTGCGTCGTTGCGAGCCGGTCTGCCCGTCGAAGTTTCTGCCATGACCATCAATCGGTTCTGCTCCTCTGGCCTCCAGTCTATTGCGATGGCAGCCGACCACATCGCGAATGGCGGAGCAGAAGCAATCGTCGCTGGCGGTACCGAATCCATGTCGATGGTTCCAATGGGCGGGCACAAAGTTGCTCCGAATCCTTGGCTCGTCGAACACCGACCTGATGCTTATCTCTCCATGGGCTTGACCGCGGAACGGCTGGCGCAACGTTTTCGCATAACGCGGGAATCTGCGGATGAATTTTCACTGCTAAGTCACCAAAAGGCACTCGCCGCGATCCGGGCTGGAAAATTTGATGACGAGATCGTGCCAGTACCCGTGAGCTTCACGACTGCGAACGGCTCGAAACCCAAGAAGCAAGAAATTGTTTTTAAGACCGATGAAGGCCCGCGAGCTGACACCTCCCTCGAAGCGCTGCTCTCGTTGAAACCCGCATTTCACATGAAAGGCACAGTGACTGCCGGAAATTCTTCCCAAATGTCCGACGGCGCGGCAGCTGCCGTGGTGATGTCCGCAGAGCGCGCGCAGCAACTAGGCATAAAGCCACTGGCGCGTTTTGTCTCGTTTGCGACCGCAGGATATAAGCCGGAAGAGATGGGACTCGGCCCCGTATTCGCCATTCCAAAAGCGCTGAAGCTCGCAGGTCTACATCTCTCTGATATTGACGTGATCGAATTAAATGAGGCCTTCGCGGCGCAGTCGCTCGCGGTCATCAAGGAAGGTGGTCTCGATCCCGCGAGGATCAATCCAAATGGCGGGGCGATTGCGCTGGGTCATCCGCTCGGCTGCACCGGCGCCAAGCTGACGGCCAGCGTGATTCGCGAACTGAAACGGCGCAATGCGCATTATGGAATGGTGACCATGTGCGTCGGCGGCGGAATGGGCGCCGCGGGAATTTTTGAGAATGTAAATTAATACTCTTTCCGTCTCTTTCGTCGTAGTTCGTGGATCCGATCGCGTAGAATTTTGTTCGCGTGCCAATCGACCTGCACATTTCAGCTCACACGATTAGTTCCGTTAATCCCGCAACGGGTGATATCCTTCGCCAATTTGACACCGCGTCTGAGACGGAGGTCCAGCAAGCTGTCTCGCGCGCCCGAATCGCACAACCTGCATGGCACAAACTCGGCGTTCGCCACCGTCTGTATGTGTTGAGAAAGTTCCAAAGGTTGGTACATCAACATAAGTCAGACATCGCTCAAGCAATCACGCTCGAGGCCGGTAAACCATACGTCGAGGCGCTAACTACCGAGGTCAACGTTGTCCTCGATTCGACGCGATTCTGCATCGAGAACACGTATGAATTTCTACGCGACAACACTTTGCAGCACGGTAGTCTCGCTCTGAAGAGCAAGACCGGCAGAATCCTCCGCGAGCCTTATGGACTGATCGGTATCGTCTCGCCCTGGAACTATCCATTTTCAATTCCGACTACCGAAACACTGGCGGCTCTGACGGTCGGAAATGCTGTCGTACTAAAGCCTTCCGAATTTACTTCACTCGTAGCTTTGAAGTTGACCGACTTGCTCTATCGCGCAGGCGTTCCCCATGAAGTGTTTCAAGTAGTAGTGGGCGATCATGCGACTGGCGCGGCGCTGGTGAACTCGGAAATTGACAAATTAATTTTTACGGGAAGCGTTTCCACCGGCCGCCGAATCGCTCAAGTGGCCGCATCGCGCCTGCTACCCGTGGTCCTCGAACTCGGCGGAAAAGATCCCATGCTCGTTCTTGAGGATGCAGACATCGATGCGGCGTCAAGCGGCGCTGTTTGGGCTGCATTCGTCAATGCCGGGCAAGCCTGCCTATCCGTCGAACGCTGTTATGTTCACCGGAAAATCTACGAGCCATTTGCTGAAGCCTGTGCCCGGAAAGCAAAGCAACTACGCCTCGGCAATGGAATGGATCCGGAAACTGACATCGGTCCGATGATCCACGAACGTCAGCTGCGGATTGTCGAGCAACATGTGAACGAAGCCAAAGCGCTCGGAGCACGTGTCTTAGCCGGCGGATCGCGGCTACCTGATCTTGGACCGAATTTCTATGCCCCGACCGTTCTCGCGGACGTGAGCCACGCTATGCGCGTCATGCGAGAAGAGACCTTCGGCCCAGTGCTTCCGATCATGCCATTCGATACAGGAGATGAAGCCGTTCGCCTCGCTAATGACTCCGAATATGGGCTGTCCGCCAGCGTCTGGACGCGCGATCGAATAAGAGGAGAGCGTTTGGCCCAGCGCATCAATGCCGGAACCGTAATGGTGAACGATGCCGTCTCCTGCTTTGGCATAAGCGAGGCGCCGCATGGAGGGATAAAGGCGAGTGGAATCGGGCGAACTCATGGGCGATTCGGTCTGGAAGAGATGGTCCGGATCAAGTACGTAGCTTCCGATCGCCTGCCGCGGATGAAAAAGATTTGGTGGTACCGATACGGTGAGAGCCTCACTGGTGAGATGGAAGCCTTCCTGGACCTGCAATTCGCCGCCAGCATTAGACGACGGCTCCAGGGCGCAATTCGATCTGCGGGATCCCTGTTCGACAAGCGGCTATAGAATGCGAGCAACATTGAGGCTACAGCTGGGTATTTTCTTTTTCTTTTTACTTTTATTGCCCGCATCGATGTCCGCGCAGCAAAGCTCGAATGCGAGTTCGCAGCTTGCGCCGAAACGGCCCGCGCAACAAGAAACTGTGGTTGTAACGGGGACCTTCGGGCCTGTTCCCGAGACAGAAATTGACCGATCCATCACAGTTATTGAACTACCTCAGCACGGACTACTCTCCAAGAGTTGGATCGACGAGCTACAACTGGTTCCATCCGTCGATTTGCAACAACGCGGGGCTAATGACATTCAAGCTGACCTGACGATCCGCGGATCTACGTTTGGACAAACTCTCGTCCTTCTGAATGGGCTGCGTATGAACGACGTACAGTCTGGCCATCACGATATGGACCTGCCGCTGCCGACCAGTTCGATTCAGCGAATTGAGATCCTGCGTGGCGCTGGCTCGACTCTCTATGGTTCTGATGCGATGGCGGGTTCCGTAAACGTGATTACCGCCACACCCGAGCGCTCGGACTTTCGCCTCGGCGCAGGCGTGGGAAACTTCGGTGTGAATCAAGAAACCGGATCGGTATCCTTCCTGCACAAGAATTTTGACGAGGAGTTTGATGCACAACGAGATTTTTCCAGCGGCTTTCGCGCTGATCGCGATTACCGCAGTCTGACCTTGTTCTCGACCACCGGCATTAAGACGGGGCTTGGCTACTCTTTGCTCATGCTCGGCTACGGAGACAAGCCGTTCGGAGCTGACCAATTTTACGGAAACTTTAATTCCTGGGAGCGAACAAAATCGTGGTTCGCGGGACTGAAGCAGCCGCTTGGCACCAGGACAGAATTCGACCTTGGGTTCCGCCGCCACACCGATGAATTTGTTCTCTTCCGCAACCAGCCGCAGATTTTTGAGAACAACCACATTGATAAGAGCTGGCAGGCCGACATTCGCCGCCACGATTCGGTCTCGAAAAACTCAACACTGTTCTACGGCGCTGAAGGAATTCACGAGAGCATCATCAGCAACAACTTAGGAGATCATGAACGCAGCCGTGGCGCGGTTTATCTTGACTACGACGTTCGCGTGCT
>DATBIE010000130.1:0-14074 GCA_036557105.1 Terriglobales bacterium | reverse complement strand
GAAGCCGATGGCGTGCTTTACACCCACGCCGGACCGGAGATCAGTATCGCGTCAACCAAAGCGTTTACTGCGCAGATGGCGGTCTTATTTCTGCTAGCGGCGTATCTCGGCCAGGTTCGCAGCACGATTTCGGAAAGCGAACGGCGAAAGTGGATTGCCGAACTGCTCGCTCTGCCCGAAAAGACCGAAACGGTTCTTCAACACGCAAGCGAGTGCCAGCGGCTTGCCGAGCGCTTTCACAATTTCGAGGACTTCCTGTTTTTGGGACGGGCGATCCACTATCCGATTGCGATGGACGGCGCGCTGAAACTCAAAGAGGTCTCGTACATCCATGCAGAAGGCTATCCGACTGGCGAAACGAAGCACGGCCCGAATGCGCTGATCGATGAAAACCTGCCGGTGGTGATCATTGCGACTTGCGATCGCAGCGACCCTGGCTCGGTAGTGCGCTACGAGAAGAATGTCGGCAACATTCGCGGATTTAAGCAGCAAGGCGCGCGCGTGATTGCGGTTGCCACCGAAGGCGATGACGAACTGGCTAAACTCGTGGACCATTCCATCTTCGTTCCACAAGCTCCGGAACTGCTTTCGCCGATTCTGGAGATCGTGCCGCTGCAACTATTCGCGTATTACATGACCGTGCGCAAAGGCCTGGACGTGGACCGGCCGAGGAATCTGGTGAAGTCGGTGACGTTGGAATAGAGATTAGTTCGGTTTGCGGCTCTTGGCGTTAGCGTAGTGCCGAAGCAGGGCCGCTTCGCTTAGCGAATTGTATTTGCCCAGTGCTGAAGATTTTTGGGAAGTCTTCTGTGAGGCCTGCTGCGGCTTCGGTTCCACTTCCGTCCCGGTCGTCATAACCTGCACATAAAACCAAAGGAAGTGGCGCATTTGATCAAGCGCCGATTTCAGCATTTCCAGCGACTCGATTTCCGGCAGGCGAGCCAGGCTCTCCATTAATTCTGGATCGTTGGGCGCCTGCATGGCGGCGCAGTTGAGTTCCTGCTGGATTGCGCGCAAATCTTCGGTCACGCGCAACATGCGAACGTGGACATCGTCGAGATAGTCGTTGCTGGCCATGCTTTCGAACGTTTCTGGAACGCATTCAACATCTCATCCAGCCTGGAAAGCTAGAAGATGTCCCATGTCCATGCGCTTTCGTAATTCGGTTTTTTCAGCGACTGGCCGCGGTACTTGCGCGGGGGACGGAGGCTGCACGAATCTGCGGGACATCGATGAAACGCGCGCCAATACTGGGGTTTTCGACCGCTGAGAGAAGTGTGCCAGTCATCTGATCGAGCGTAACCAATCCCAGGCGCTGCGCTCCTTCGCGGGTTGAGGGGATTCGCTCGCAAATCCAGTACATCGGTAACAGAACGTAAGGCCAGCGATGGCCGGGACCGAGAACATACCAGGGGCGGACGATAGTCACGTTCATACTGCTCGCCTGAAGCGCAGTTTCGCACTCCGCGCGTACGGCGATGAAGGCCCTCATCATGGGAGCAGGTTGGGCAACGCTGAGATAGATGAAGTGCTCCACTCCAGCCCGCTTTGCTGCTTCTATCGCTCCGAGTGCGGAAGCCCGATCGATGGACTGAAACTCTGCCGTTTTCGAGGGACTTGGGTGCGAAACTCCCGTGAGTTGGATAAATGTGTGCGCCGGCGCAATGCGATCTGCGTAGGAGTTCGCCTCAAGCGCATTGCCGGTTATGGCCTGACAACCAGGTGGAACCTTGTGTTCGCTGCCTTTTCTAGCCAGAGCGCGAACGTTATACCTGCGCTGCACTAAAGCGCGAATCAGCGGGACGCCGAGATAGCCAGTGCCTCCGGCGATGAATACGGAGCGGGCCGCGTTCATGCTGCGTAGCTTACGCCCGCTCCGGCGAAATGCAACTATTTCCCGTAGCTGACGCGCCAAATCGATCCACTGCCATCGTCGCTTACCAGCAGTGAACCATCTTTCGCGACTGCGATGCCGACAGGACGCCCCCAAACGCCACCTTCCGCAGTGACGAAGCCAGTCAGAAATTCTTCGTAATCTCCCGAGGCCTTGCCCTGGCCATGTAGCGGAACTCGTACCACCATGTAACCAGTGCGCGGATTGCGGTTCCACGAACCATGGAGCGCAAGGAACATATCGCCGTGATACTCGGCGGGAAATTGATCGCCGGTATAGAAGGCAAAACAGAGTGGAGCGCTGTGCGGCTGGAGCAAAACGTCGGGAGTAATTACTTTCGCGCGCAGATCGGGGTGGCTGTCCGGCAACCGTGGATCATGATTGCCGCCCATGTAGTACCAGGGCCAGCCGTAAAAGCCGCCGTCCTGAACGTGCGTAGTGTAGTCAGGAACGAGGTTGTTGCCGGTGCCGTCGCGTTCGTTAGTCGCGGTCCAGAGTTCGCCGGTTTTTGGATTAAATGCCAAGCCGACCGGATTGCGAATACCGGAGGCGAACACGCGCAGGCCGGAACCGTCCGGGTTGTATTCCAGAATGTTGGCGCGATGAAACTCGCTTTTGTTCGTGTCGGGATCGTCGATGTTAGATCCCGAACCAACGGAGACGTACATCTTTTTGCCATCTGGCGAGAATTGCACGTCGCGCGTCGAGTGTCCGTGAGCGTGGGCGGCGCCGGGGAAAATCTCTGCAACGATGGTCTGTGGCGCTCCACTCGCCTTCAAATCACCATTGTGATAGGCAAACCGCTTGATCGAATCGGTGTCGCCGATATAGACCCATTGGGGATTGTTCCCCGGAGGATAGAACGCGATTCCGAAGGGCTCATGCAAGCCGCTACCAAACGTTGAGATCTGTTCAGGTTTTCCGTCTTTTGTCACTCCACGGAAGACTTCGATGGTACCTTTCGAAGTTTCCGCTGCAAAAATATCGCCATTGGGAGCGGCACGCAGCTCGCGAGGCGCATCAAGACTGCTGGCGAAAAGGTCTACTTTGAACCCCGGCAAGGTCTTGGGCATCGCACCCTGCGGACGCCGCACGGGTTCCGGCTCGTTGGTGGCCGATTTCGTGGCGAACGGTTTGGGTAGATCGTTGACGGTTATCTTGTGAACGTTGCCGGGCTTCTCAGAACGATAGTCATAAAAAGGAGAGGAAGTGGTTTGCGCTAGCAAGACTACGGAAACTGCGGCGACCAGCGCCGCGCAGATCAGACTGAAAACAGCTGAGCTCTTTCGCATTTTTCATCACCTTGCTTGAGTTTACTCGCGTTTACGGCATTTAGAAGGATGAGTGCAGTATGCCTTCGGTTGCAGGAGAGAATAGTATCGTGTTTCGCGATTATGCTGTGAGAGGCCTAATGTGTGAGTTAAGAGGTGTGTGATGCAACGCTACATTTTCGCTGTGTTGTTCTTGATCATGCTGGCTCCTGGTCTATTCGCGGCGGGTCCCGGACTGCATGTTCTGAAAACCTACAAACTGGGCGGTGAAGGTGGCTGGGACTATCTAGAGGTTGACGCCGAGGCCCACCGCGTTTTCATTTCGCGCGCCACGCACGTCGTTGTGATTGACGAGGACTCCGGCAAGGTCGTCGGTGATATTCCGGACACGCCGGGAGTTCACGGCATCGCGCTCGCTCCGGAACTCGGGCGGGGTTTCATAAGCAATGGCCGCGAGGGGAGCGTAACAATCTTCGATCTCAAGACGATCAAGCCCATCAGCAAGGTCCAGAGCGTGGGAGAGAATCCCGACGCCATTTTGTATGACTCACCTACGAAGCGGGTCTTTACCTTTAATGGACGGAGTCACGATTCGACGGCGATTGACGCTGCAAGCGGCAAGATTCTCGGCAAAATCGATCTCGGCGGAAAGCCGGAGTTTGGGGTAAGCGACGGCCACGGCGAGCTCTTCGTGAATTTGGAAGACAAGAGCGAATTGCTAGCGCTTGATCCGAAAGAATTGAAAATAAAATCGCAATGGCCACTCGCGCCATGCGAGTCTCCGAGCGGGCTGGCAATGGATGTAAAACACCGGCGGCTGTTTGCGGGTTGCGATAACAAGATGATGGCCGTGGTCAATGCCGATAATGGAAAAGTGATCTCGACACCCTCGATCGGCGACGGCGTGGACGCGGACCGCTTTGATCCCGCAACTCAACTGGCGTTTGCCTCGTGCGGAGAAGGTGTGCTGACGGTTGTGAAGGAGGACACGCCGGAAAAATTCACAGTTGCGGAGAGTGTTCCGACGGCACGCGGCGCTCGTACCATGGCCATCGATCTCCAGACGCACGAAATATTCACGGTGACGGCGAAGTTCGGTCCGCCACCGGCCGCGACAGCAGAAAATCCTCACCCGCGACCATCTATCCTGCCGGACACGTTTGAAGTTCTCGTCATAGGCAAATAGCTGGCCGACTCTGCATCTAAGCAGCGGATGAGAGTTCTACGGCTGATCACACTGTGCGCGTGTCTCGTCGCCTGCGCGCCGCCAAGTCAGTCGTATTCCGTTCTTACACACGAACAAATTGTCGATCTGGCGTGGAAAGACCAGATTCGTCCCATGCTGTTGGCACGTTTTCCCCAGGCCAAACCTGAGGACTTGAAACGCGCACATGCCTTTGCTTACGGCGGCAGCGTGATGCAGGACATGGGCTATTATCCTTTCGGCAAGAAGTACTTCAGCGACCTGGTCCACTACGTTCGGAGCGGAGACTTTGTTGCCGCGCTCATCAGGGGCTCGTCAGACATCAACGAATACGCCTTCGCTCTGGGGGCTCTTGCGCATTACTCCTCCGACAATATGGGTCATCCGACAATTAATCGCGTGGTAGCAATGGAATTTCCTAAATTGCGGGCGAAGTTCGGAGACCAGGTGACCTATGCTGACGATCACAAATCGCACATTCGCACTGAATTTGGATTCGACATGGTGCAGGTTGCGAAAAATCGCTATACATCCGACCGCTTTCACGACTTCATCGGATTCGAAATTGCCAAGCCACTTCTGGAACGCGCCTTCCTGGAGACATATGGGCTGCGGCTACAAGACGTGCTCGGCGATGAAGATCTCGCGATCGGTAGCTTTCGGCGGGCGGTAAGCAAAGTCATCCCGGAGATGACGCGAGTGGCGCTGCTCGACCGGCGTGCTGAACTGGTGCGGGACACTCCGAATTTCGACCAGGAGAAATTTCTTTATCACTTGTCACGAACGGACTACGAAAAGGATTGGGGTAAAGGATACAGACGGCCAGGATTCGGAGCTCGAGTGCTAGCGTTCATTTTGCGCATAATACCCAAGGTGGGTCCTGCGAGCGCGCTTGCGTTCAAAGTGCCGACCACGCAGACCGAAGACATGTACATCAAGAGCGTGAATGAGACCATAGACAACTACAAGCGGCTGCTCGCCGATGCGAAAGAGGGAGACCTCAAATTCGCGGACAAAGATTGCGACACCGGAGTGGCAACGCGTCCTGCTGAATACCCGCTTGCTGACGATACTTATGCGCACTTGTTACTCGATCTCGAGGAAGAAAAATTCGCGCAACTTACGCCGGAACTGCGCCGCAACATCTTGGCGTTCTATTCTGACCCGAACGCTCCGCTGCACGGCAAACGAGACCACAAGAAATGGAAGCAAACTGAAGAGGCGCTAGAGCTCCTGAAGAACTCGCCAAATCCCGCGCAAGGGCGGCTTAGTGCTGTCCAATCACTGCAGCAAACCGGCGAAAATTGGGAAGGAATTCCTGTAAACTGAGTGGCTTCATTCTGCGAGGCCCGATGGACATTCCCGACGATAAGTTTTATCGCGCCAAAATTCTCACCCGGAAAGATTTCGCCTCCGATCTGTGGATGATCCGTGTCGATCCCGGCGGCGCCTTCTCGTTTAAACCAGGACAATACGCGACGCTTGGCGTGCAGACAGCGGAGAAGCGAAGTGAGCGCGCTTACTCGATTGTGTCGTCTCCGCTCGAAAAGGAAATTGAATTTTTCTTCGAGCTTGTGCCGCAGGGCGAACTGACGCCGAAGCTGTATGAGTTGCAAGTCGGCCAGGAGATGCTGATGCGGAAATCAGCCAAAGGCCTTTTCACGCTCGACCAGAAGAGCGGCCGGACAAATCATTTCTTGGTCTGCACGGTGACGGGAGTCGCGCCATTTGTCAGTTACGTGCGATTCCTCTATCGCGGGTGGAAAGAGGGCACATTCAAAGGCGAGCACAAACTTTTCATCCTGAATGGTGCGAGCCGGTCCTGGGAATTTGGTTATTGCGATGAGTTGTGCAAGTTTGCTGCGGAAGCGCCGTGGCTCGAATATGTGCCGACGGTGAGCCGTCCGTGGGACGATGACAAATGGACGGGCGAAATGGGGCGCGTGGATGACGTGATGCGCAAGTACTCAGACAAATGGGAGCTTGATGGTACGAATTCGGTCGCGTATTTGTGCGGACATCCGGACATGATCGAGAACGGCAAGAGCATTTTGAAACGCATTGGCTTCACCAAAGAGCACCTGAAAGAAGAGGTGTACTGGATTCCGGCAAAAGAGAGCGCCGGAGCGTAGAAGTAATATTCAGGTTTTCTGGACGGGCGAGACCCTTCGGCTTTGCTCAGGGCAGGCAGCCCATCGCCCCACTTCCTAGATCCGAGAGGAGAACATGAGACAACAAGCTGCTCGGTGGTTCTGCACCGCGGCTGTATGCATGGTGGTGCTGTTTGTCGCTGGCGAAACGCACGCGCAGCAGGTTGCACCGATAAAGATTTCCGGCGAGCGGCGCGTCAACTTCGACGGCAACTGGCGATTTCACAAAGGCGACGCGGAGGGTGCGGAAAACGCCGGGTTCGACGATTCGCGGTGGCAACTACTCCGCCTTCCTCACGACTGGGCTATCGAAGGGCCATTTGACGAAAAGCAGAATCCTTCCACGGGCGGACTGCCTGTCTCAGGAACCGGATGGTATCGAAAATCTTTTCTCTTGCCCGAGAGCGCGAAAGGCCGCGTATTCACGATCATGTTCGACGGCGCAATGTCGAACTCTACTGTGTGGGTGAATGGCGAGGAACTTGGCGGGCGGCCTTACGGATATTCCAGCTTTTACTTCAACCTGACCCCGCATCTGCGATTCGGATCAGAGACGAACGTTCTGGCGGTTCGTATGACCCCCGAGCCGAATTCGTCGCGCTGGTATCCGGGCGCCGGTATTTATCGCAACGTGTGGCTCGACATCACAGCGCCGGTGCATGTGGCGGAGTGGGGCACATACGTTACCACGCCCAATGTGTCAGACGAGAAAGCAACCATTGCGGTGAAAGCTGACATACGAAATCAGCAGGAGGAAGAAGCCAAGGTCGTAATTCGCAATAGCGTGCTTGATCGTTCCGGCGCTGTTGTTGCGAAATCCAGTGATGACTCAACCGAGATTTCGCCGGATGCAACGCGGACTGTTGCCGCAAGCCTCACGGTCAACAATCCCCATCGCTGGGACATGGATGACCCTTACCTCTACACGCTTGTAACCGAGGTGCTCGATGGCGGACGCGTGATCGACAAATACACAACGCCATTTGGCATCCGCACGATTGAGTTCACACCGCAAAAGGGATTTTTGCTGAATGAGAAAGTGCGGAAGCTGCACGGAGTGTGCCTGCATCATGACCTCGGAGCGCTCGGCACAGCCGTGAATCGCAGGGCGATCGAACGTCAGCTGGAAATTTTGAAGGGCGCCGGTGTAAATGCAATCCGCACCAGCCACAATCCACCCGCGCCGGAATTGCTTGAGCTCGCCGACCAAATGGGTCTGGTGGTTATGGACGAAGCTTTCGACATGTGGCGCATTCCCAAGGTCAAGAACGACTACAGCAAGTATTTTGACGAGTGGTCGGAGCGCGATTTGCGCGACTTCGCGCGGCGTGACCGGAACCATCCCAGCGTGATTATCTGGAGTATCGGGAACGAGATTCCCGAACAGAAAACGGCGGACGGATGGAAACTGGCGAAGCGACTCACCGACCTGTTCCACGACGAAGATCCGACTCGCCCGACCACAACCAATATGAACTACTGGGCCGATTCGCTGCGCAACCACTTCGCCGATCAGGTGGACATAAAAGGCTTCAGCTATCAGCCGATGCATTACGAAGAGACCATGAAGGAGCATCCGGACTGGGTGGTATATGGATCGGAGACGGCTTCATGCGTGAGCTCGCGTGGCGAGTACCATCTTCCTCTTCTGGCCTATGAAAAGCCGCCGTCGCACCAGGTGAACAGCTACGCGACGGTTGCTCCCGTGTGGGCGTATTGTCCTGACGTGGAGTTCACATATCAGGACAAGCTGCCGAACGTGCCTGGCGAATTTGTGTGGACGGGGTTTGACTACATCGGCGAGCCGACGCCTTATTGGGAGTGGCGCAGCACGCACGAGGGCGACTGGCCGGCGCGCAGCTCGTATTTCGGGTTTGTCGATCTCGCGGGATTTCCGAAAGACCGGTACTACCTGTATCAGAGCCAGTGGACCACCAAGCCTATGGTTCATCTCGTCCCGCAGAACTGGAATTTGCAGGGACACGAGGGAGAAACGTGGCCAGTGTTCGCCTACAGCAACGCAGACGAAGTGGAGTTGTTCCTAAACGGAAAATCGCTCGGCAGGAAAAAGCGCTTCGCTGAAATGTTCGAAATGCCGGTGAACGCGAAGATCAGCCAGGACGGGAAATTCGCGACAAAATACCGCTTTGTGTGGCAAGTGCCATATCAGCCGGGCACGCTCAAGGCGATCGCCTATTCTGGAGGAAAACAGGTTGCGGTGCAGGAAGTCCGCACATCGGGTGCTCCGGCACGGATCAAACTTTCTGCGGATCGAAGAGTGATCCGGGCTGACGAAGATGATCTTTCCTACATCACAGTGCGAATTGAAGATAAGAACGGAAACCTCTGCCCCATCGCCGATAATCTCGTCCACTTCAGCGTGAGCGGAGTGGGCGACATCGCGGGAGTTGATAACGGTAACGCTGCCACCACGGAACCCTTCCACGCCGATCATCGAAAAGCATTCAATGGATTGGCGCTGCTGATCGTTCGCTCACGCGCGATGGCTGGAAGGATCCATGTTGTGGCGACCAGCGACGGCCTGGGGCAGGCGCAATTGGACGTTCAGAGCAAATCGACCGTGTCTGGCAAAAAGTAAGATGGGTGTTTTGCGCGAGGCTTTCGACCAAATCGGAAGCGTGGATGACTCAGGTTTCTATTCCCGTATAGCAGACCCTTCCGACAACATAGTCGGACAGGTTCTCGTCTTCTTTGAGTGAGATCACTTCAACCGAACAGGTCTGGTTGTGAGGCCTGAGGACAATGTTTCTCCCACTCATCTCAATGTAGCGAACAATGCACGAATTGTGCCTGCGAACGGCATACATATTCACTTCGCCCTTGCGATAGGGTTGGAGGGAGTTGTAGTGGCGGTCCACCAGCACGATTGCGCCAGGAAGAAGGCGGGGATACATGTTCATGCCATCTGCGGCTTCGATCTTAATGGCAACAAACCGCTCCCAATCCGAACGCTTGCCATGAATGTCGGGGCGAAGCTTGCGAAGAAAACTGCGCTTGAACTTTTGGATTTCGCGGACGTTCATGCTCATGATCAGCGGGTGGGTGGCAGCGACGAGGCCATCGACGACGAAAATATTGTCAAATTCATCATCGCTGGGTGGAGGAACCGTGGCGCGTTTGTTGACCTCCGCAGGATCAAGAAGGTCGAGCACCGAGAGGCGCTGCACGCTTAACACGCGGTCCATCCCTTCCAGGCTCAGGCTACGCTTCCGGTTCAGAAAGTTGGAGATGTGCGCCTGACGGAAGCCGGTCTGCGAGGCAAGCTTCAGGCCCGTCAAGCCTTCTTCGTCGATTCGCTGCCACAGAGCTTTGCGCAGGTTTTCCTGCAAAGCCTTAAATTTCATGCGCGAGAGTATAGCACGCATATAGCGAGATGCTAATGCCACTGGAAATGTATCAACTTTTAACTAATCAGCGCGTATCGGGCCGAGAATTATCCACAACAAAAATGCCAGCAACAAAGCACGCGACATCGCCGCTTACCGCGGCAAACCATAGGAAATTCAATGCGAAAGGGCATTTTGCAGCCTACACTTGACTGTGGAAAACTGCCAGCTATAGGATCAGCGAAATGCTATAACTAGCACGGTCGAGGGGAGAAACGAAGGGAGAAATGTGCGAGTTACGGGGAGTGGAAGAAACCGGGTTTTCGGAATTCCGCCGCAAAGTGCGTGCCGCTGAAGTGCTTTCGGCCGCAATGTTGCGTTTGTTGTCGGAGATTCGCTTCAACGGGAAACTCAGCGTTGTCATTCAGAACGGGCAAGTCCTGAAATCAGGGTACGAGGAGGGCTATTTCCGGCACCATCCTTGTACGTGAGCCGAACTCATTTATTTCCAACTAAATAACCCAAACAGGTCGGCGTAATAGAAACGGGCCCTGTTACCGCTAAGGCGGTGCAGGGCCTTTTTGTTTTCGCATTGGAGGCGATTCATGGAAGAACTCGATAGCAATGGCATTCAGATGGAGCTTAAGTATTGCGAGCGCTGCGGTGCGTTGTGGCTGCGGCTGAGAGGATCAGACCTGATATTTTGCCCTTCCTGCGCTGTGATTTTGGCGGGAATTGCGAGAGACCCTCGTTTTTTGGAGCATCGCCGGCGCAGTTCGCAGAAGGCGATCGTGCAGCCGGGAATTGAGGAGACATCATGGAGCGAAGGAGGTAACGCGTGAGCACAAATGCTTTTGTTTCTCAGAGTCTTGCGTCGCAGCAGTGTTTGAATTCGTCTGAAACTACGGCGGAATGTCTGCGTGGGCAAGCGCAGGAACCGGAAACAATGGATGAAAGTTATCCTTTGGCGGAAAGCCTGGATCAATTTGGGGAGCCAGATTCGGGCCGAGACCCTGATCTGTGGCTCTATCGCGAGCGGACAATCGCCATACTTAAGCGATATCTCCGGATTTCAATCGAGGTTGGCAGACTTCCGTCGCTGCTCGGGCGCGAACTTTTCCGTTCAAAGGTGACCTCTTATCGAATGTCGAGCTTCGAAGATGCGGTAATCTTCGTTCACGATGTGGAACGCGCTCTAGACCAGCTCGACCCTCTGAGCAAAGATCTCGTGGCGTTGATGATTTTTCAGGACTATTCGCAGGATGAAGCGGCGGAACTGTTGCGCTGTGCGCGACGAACGATTTGCCGTCAGTTTCCGGAAACTGTGGATCGGATCAGCGAGATTTTTGTGAATGGCGGGTTGCTGAACCGGTTGACTCGGCCGCGACCTGTGGAAAATTCTTGTCAAGAGGGGGAAAGCAGTCAATTTTCCGCAAGTGATTGGAAATAACCCAAATATAAATTTGCAAAGTGTGTCACAATTTCCTTTTCAGAATGCTATTCTGAAAATAGAGAGTAAGAAAACAGAGCGCGCCCGGTGGCGCGCTCTTTCTTTTTGCCCTCCAGAATTGTCATGACAGCGCGTACCGAGGCCGGCCCTCTCCTGAAGCTTGATGAAGTGCGCGAGAAGATTAGCGAATTGGTTGCGCGCAACGCAGTGCCGATGGTGCAGCAGGCCATTGACGCTGTCCGTGAAGAGGGTCAATATCAGGCAATGAAGTATTTGTTCGAGATGGTCGGACTGTATCCCGCGGTGGCACGTGATAACTCGGAAGCTGAAGAGTCGATCGCGCGAATATTGCTGGAGAAGCTTGGAGCGGCGGATTCTCTGCCGAACGGAACTGCAACGAAACCAACAAGACCCAAGGGCCGAACTCGCCTAGAATAAGAGTCGCAAGTGAATTCGCGATGCTTTGTTTTCAGAAGCATTGCAACGCCAAACAGCAATTCTGGCGTCAAAACATTTGGGCTGGCAAAAACTGACTTTGCCTGCGGGAGAATGCTGACATTGCCGGTGGACATGACGTGGGTTACGCCGCGAATCGCGGTGGGTGGTGGAATTTGGAGTCCGGAGAACATGGCGGAGCTGGCGCGAACGGGAGTTACGCACATCATCGACATGCAGATCGAGTTTGATGACACGCCGCTGGCCGAACCGCATGAAATTCAGGTGCTGTGGAATGCGACAGACGATGATTTTCAGCCCAAGCCGCCGGAATTGTTCGAGCGTGGCGTGGAATTCGCGGCGCGGGCGCTCGACCAGGGCGACAGCAAACTTTATATCCATTGTGCTGCGGGAGTGCATCGAGCTCCCATGATGACGCTTGGCGTCCTTTGCTCGATGGGATGGGAGATGGAAAACGCGATGGCGATGATCCGTTCGCGGCGTCCCGTGGTGGATTTTGCCGATGTTTATGTCAACAGCGTGGAAAATTTTTTGCAACAGCAGGTGAGAAGCGTGGAGTAGCAGCTTTATTGCTCGGTCGAAATTCGGAGGAACTATGTTGCACGCAAGCCGCCTCAAATGGCGGCTTTCTTATTGGCGGGGACGGCAGTCGGTTTGCCTCGTTCTGGCGTTGACTGCAGTAGCCTTCGGGCAAGCACCGTCGCTGACCACAATCAACGATACGGTCTTTCGCGCCGACGGCTCGCCCGCCGCCGGAACGCTTCTGATCTCCTGGCCTGCGTTCGTAAGCTCTGATGGCGCGACTATCGCTGCCGGAAACGACAGCATAGCGCTAGGCGCGAATGGAACTTTCACTGCTCAACTTGCGCCCAACTCCGGAGCCACACCGGCAGGCACACTGTACACCGTGGTTTA
The DNA here is from genome assembly GCA_036557105.1 of Terriglobales bacterium. Taxonomy (GTDB): domain Bacteria; phylum Acidobacteriota; class Terriglobia; order Terriglobales; family Acidobacteriaceae; genus Gp1-AA145. Next base: position 1,387 of record DATBIE010000130.1, on the reverse strand, counting down.
TCAACTGACAGACGGCACAGTGAAAACCGAGAACTGGCTGGTAGGAACCACTTCCCCGGAGACCATTTCGGCGGTGCGGACAGCTGCAGGAACAGCGGTTCCAGCATCGCAGGCAGCGACGCAGCAATATGTAAATGCGCAGTTGGCCACGGTGGTCCACCTCTCCGGGAACGAGACGATCACCGGCACAAAGCAATTTACCGTTTCGCCGAGCTTCCCTGCGCCTTCGAATGCAGTCGATGCTGCAACCAAGCAATACGTTGATACCGCAGTCGCAAATTCCGGGGGCGGGAACTTTGTCGCCAAAGCTGGAGACACAATGACGGGGCCGCTGACGCTGCCTGCCGATCCGGCGGCACCGCTCCAGGCGGCAGACAAGCGGTACGTGGACCAAGCCGCCGCGTTGAAGGCGGACTTGGTCGGCGGACTGGTTCCGACTGCACAGTTGGGAAGCGGAACAGCGAACAATGGCGTGTGCTTGCATGGCGACTCCACGTGGGGTGGATGCGGGACCGGCACTGGTCCGGGATTAACGACCGGGATGTTGGCGATCAAGTACGCGACAGATTTTGCGTGGAGTCAAAACCCGACCGACAATCTAGCCTCAAGTGGAGCGCACAGCGTAAATCTTGCGCAATGTCCACCGGGTGTCACCGGGACGGAGCCGCAGTATTACGTTTATGTATCCGGGACGGGCACAGCCGAGGCGGTGCTCGTGACCGGCGGCAGCTGTTCTGGCAATGGACAGCCGGGAACTTTGCAGTTCACGACGGTCAATTCTCATCCTGCGGGATATTCAATCGGTAGTGCCTCGGGAGGCTTACAGGAATCTTTGATTGCGGCGCGATTTACGCCATCAAATCCAACGGGCAGCTCGCAGTCCGGCAAAGTAATCGTTCCGCCGGTCGAACTCAAAGCGTATGCGCGCGTATCGGTTCGCGCTTCGAACATCACGATCGACTTCAGCGGATCGATTGTTGAATGCTGGATGGCTGATACCTGCATTTTTGCGGGTGATGTTTCCAACTCGAACCTGTTTCAAGACATTACCCTGGTGAATCCACGCGGGCGGCCGACGGTTGCGGGAGGAACAGCGCCGTTTATTGAAGTGAACGCGCAGAAGACTCGCGTAATAAATGTGTCGACGCGAATTCCAGTCTCTGGCGGAACGTTCGGTTCGCTCGTGCAGGTGGATGACGATCAGTCATTTCTGCTCGATGGCCTGGATACAACAATCGGCGGTGGTTTGCGCTGTGACAACACGTTCTGCGGCCCGGCAGTTTATGCGCCGGGTCCCTTCAACGTTTTCTCAGCGGTGGGGTGGCTGAAGAACCTGAACATCTCATTGCAATGCGCCGGCAACGGTGTCGACTGGGAGAGTGGAAAC
>DATBIE010000129.1:0-3940 GCA_036557105.1 Terriglobales bacterium | reverse complement strand
TTCGCCTTACCTGTTCATAGGTCGCGGCGCAAAGAAACTGACTCGGCAGCGTGCCTGGCAAATGGTAAGCTCAGCTTCAAACTCAGCCGGACGCCATGCCAGCCCGCATATGTTGCGCCACAGTTGTGCAACGCACATGGTCGAAAATGGCGCCGACCTGCGCACCGTTCAGACCATTCTCGGGCACGCTGACATCTCCACCACTCAGGTTTATACGCACGTCGCGTTAGACCGGCTGAAGACCGTGTATCAGAAGCATCATCCGCGGGCGAAGGCGAAATGAATGCGCTTCACCACGGAGACACGGAGCAAAATCTTTTACCGTGAGTTGGCCTGAAGAAAAGCATCCTCCAGCCGCGCAGCGGCGGCATCTACATAGCCCAGGGCGTAAGCCGTGGGAGTGCGAAGTGAACGGGTATCACGCGAGGCGTGTAGCCAGAGCGACGGAAATGCAGATTCCTCACGACTGAAGTCGTTCGGAATGACAAGGATTCGGCCCGGTATTTTTTTATGAAGAACGTCCACAATGCGGTGACAAAATTCCTGAAATCCCTTGGTGAGCGCAACGCCTCTTCGCATACGATCAAGGCGTACACGCAGGACCTGAATGCCTTCGCCAGCTACATCGGTTCACGCCGGCTCGGCGACATTGACCACCTTGTCATCCGTGGCTTCCTTTCGCAACTTTACGAAAAAGGATTGAGCAAAACTTCCGTGGCCCGCGCACTTGCGGCAGTGCGCTCTCTGTATCGCTGGCTTGCTCAGGAGGGCGAAGTTGAGCAAAATCCCGCGGCCCTGGTGTCAACTCCAAAACTGCCCAAAAAACTGCCGCGCGTGCCGACGCTTGAAGAAATGAACTGCGTGTTCGACGGCCAAATGCCCGAAATCGCAAGCTTCCCTGAACGCGATCGTCTCATGCTTGAACTGCTGTATGGATGCGGAATTCGAAATTCGGAGCTGATAGGAATTAATCTGGATGACATTCGTGCAACGGCGGAAGCTCTCCTCATTCGCGGCAAGGGAAAGAAGGAGAGATACGTTCCTTTTGGCGATGCAGTGAAATCTGCATTGAAATCTTATCTTCCCGCGAGACAACTCGTTCTTTCAGAGACGCGCAGGAACACTCCCGCTCTGCTCATCAATCGGCGCGGTGGACGACTCACAACGCGCAGCGTCGGCAGAATCATCAAGAAAATTGCGGTCGCGAAGGGCCTTTCGCCCGATGTTCATCCGCACACACTTCGTCACGCTTTCGGCACGCACATGCTGGAAGAGGGGGCTGACCTGCGAGCGATTCAGGAGATGCTGGGCCACGAGCGGCTTTCGACCACGCAACGCTATACGCAGCTTTCGATAAAACATCTGCTCAGCGTGTACGACCAGACGCACCCACGGGCGAAGTAGGCTTACTTACTCGCAACTCTTCTCTGTCGTCCCGGCGAACAAGGGATGCCTAGGCCTTCTGATTCGATTTAGACTTCAAGCTACCGCGGTTTTTCCCTTTGCCTGCCGCAGTTCTTCCCACATCCCAACCACCTTTTCCTTCAACTCCGCCGTCAGTTTCGCATAAGCTTCTTCCGATGCAGACGACTCGGCTGGAGGCAGAATCGGTTTTCCGAGCTTCAGCTTCAGTGGAGCAAATTTCTGGAACGGCTTTCCGCGAGGCCAGGCATCAAACACGCCGTCAATGGCTATTGGAACGATTGGCACCTGCATGTGGATTGAAAGGATCGCCGCGCCTTTCTTGAACGTTTTCGGTGTGCCGTCAATGCTACGTTCGCCTTCCGGATACAGGATCAGAGACATCCCATGCCGAAGGCCGTAGGCGCCGGCGCGCATTGCAGGAATAAGGTTCGCGTCGGGGTCAACCACCACCACGCGCAGGATTCTCGCTACAGTTCGCATGAATCCGGAGCCGAAAATCTCGCTCGTGCCAACCGCAAATAGGTGGAGCAGAACACGTAATGGCAACACGGTCAGCAGAATTACGGGATCGATAAAGCTTTGGTGATTCGAGCAAAGCAGATATGGCGCTTGTGGAAGGTTTTCCAGACCTTCTACCGCGATCGGCGCCCGCATTCGCCAAATCAGCTTTACAGCGCGGGTGAGCACGTACAAGATTCGATCCACCACCGGGCGCGACTTCCCTGCTGCGATCGCATCTGGATCGGCCGGATCTTCCCTCAGCACTACGCCCCAACCAGCAAATGTCTGTGTAGGGCGGGCGCCCCCGCCCGCCTTCGCACTCTCCCGCACCGCGTCCACTAACTCACGAACCGTGTACACATTCGCCAGCTGTGACTCTTCGACCTCCCCACCCAGCTCCTGCTCAACTGCCACCAGCAATTCGACGCGTCGCATGGAATCGAGGCCTAGATCAAGCTCCAGATTGTCGGCGGGACGAATCGTCTCCGGTTTTCCTGCCGCATATTCGCGGACCACTTTCAGCGCCCGCTGCACTTCGGACTCTTGCAACCATGCATTCTCTTCTTCCGTCAGTGGTCTGGAGGTCGCGATCTCACCCGATCCATCCCGTTTCCCTGCCCTCACGCTTTTTTCAATTTCAAATCGCTTCAGCTTTCGCGTGGTCGTGCGCGGCAAGTCTTCCTGCCAAATTTCGTATCCGGCAATTCGCTTGGTGGACGCTAGTTTCGCCGACAGGCCCTCGACATCAAACCGGATTACCTCTTTCGCATTTACCACCTTCCTCTGCCGGAGCATTTCGAAGTTTGGCACGATCACCGCATACAGCTTTTCTGTTCCGCCGTCTTCAATTCCCATCACGCATATTTCTTTAATGAACGGCGATTGCAAATAGTGGGCTTCAATCTCCTCGGGGTAAACGTTCTTGCCGTTCGCCAGAATAATCACGTCCTTTTTACGGCCGGTAATAAAAAGGCTCCCGCGCGCATCGAAGTAGCCGAGATCGCCTGTGTGTAGCCAGCCCTCTTTCAACACCTCTGCCGTCGCGTCAGGCCGGTTCCAATAGCCCTTCATTACGATTGGTCCCCGGATCAAAATCTCACCGCTCGCGGGAGAACCGTCGTCGGAGGCTTGGACATCAACGACCTTGCCGTGCACATCCTTCAGCGGCCTGCCGACCGATCCGATCACGTTATGGCCAGGCGAATTAACAAATGCGCCACCGCAGGTCTCGGTCAGGCCGTAGGCCTGTAGTACGTCGATCCCGAGCGCGTAAAAATCTTGCCCGATTTTGGGATCAAAGCGCGATCCGCCGGTGACGAGGAATCTCATGCGAGTGCCAAACAGATCGTGAATGCGGCGGAAGAAAATCCGCCCCAGGTTGAATCCGAGCTTTCTGCACAAGACGTTTATTCGCATCAGCCGCTTAAGTACGAATTTGGTGAAACCGCCGCGCTGCCCGACTTCTTTGAAGATGCGGTCGTGAATCAGATTGAAAAATTGGGGGACGACTGCGAATGCGGTGATCTTTCTCTCCTGTAGCGCCCGCAGCAGCTCCATTGTATTGAGAGTAGAGAGATATACGACTCGGGTGCCCGCAACCAACGGCAAGAGCAGATTTGCCATTTGGGAGAGGACGTGAAAAAGCGGCAGCACGCCGAGGATAGCGTCGTTTGGACCGATGTGCGCCCAGGCGAACACTGCATCTGCTTCCGCAAGCAGGTTCGCATGGGTGAGTATCACGCCCTTTGGATCGGCAGTCGTCCCAGAGGTGTACAGCAGCGAAGCAACATCTTCCGGCTCGCGCGCAACCGGAGCTAACGACCCCCGATATTGTGCAAAGATGCTGTCAAAATCTGTTTCTGTCTTCGAGCGTGGAGGCATAGGCGTCCCCGCCCTTGCAGCTCCATCTGTCACTACCATTCCAAGTTGCGTTCCCTGTAACGCCTCGGTGGCAACCTGTTCGTGCTTCTCATCGCAAATCAGGAGCATGCTGCCGCTGTCGCGAAGCAACTTG
>DATBIE010000128.1:0-16567 GCA_036557105.1 Terriglobales bacterium | reverse complement strand
CACTGCTCAAGCTAAAAGATGATGTTGATGCAGAAGAGACGCCAGCAATCCAATGAACAAGACCCTGTCAGCACAATACTTAGGCGATGCAGATGAGTTTCAGAGGCTCGTGATGCATGCCTTCTGTCTGCCGAGCGTACTTCGCAAAGTGTTTCTGCTTTGCGAAGTACGCGGTCTTTCGATCGAGGAAGCGGCAGAAATCCTTCGCATCCCGACCACGCTGGCCACGAGCAGACTGGAGGAGGCCCGCGACGAAGTGAGGTTGCGCATGGGAGTGGATGCCTTTCTGATGTGAACGAAAGGTTCATCTCTGCTGTTTTTGCCGGGCGGGAAAATAAACGGTCGCGGCGTAAACGCGAAGCTCATTCAATACGCAAGGCCCGAACCGGATCGATCGACGCCGCGCGCTGCGCCGGAATGATGCCGGCAATGGCAGCTGCAAGCGCCAGCACTCCAATGGCGATCAGCATGACCGGCACGTTCACTCTGGTGATGTCATAAAGCTGCGATTTGACGTACCGCACGCAGAAGACTGCCACTGGGATACCAATCCCGAGTCCGATGACTGCCTGCAGCATGGCTCCGCGCATGACCGTTCCGATTACGTGGCTCCGCCCCGCTCCCAATGCCATGCGGACACCGATCTCCGGTGTGCGTCGGACTACGGTGTACGCGGTCACTCCATAGAGACCTATCGCGGCCAGAAGAAGCGCCAGCAATCCGAACAGAGAGGTGAGGCGAGCGATGAGCCGCTCGTCAATGAAGCGATCGTTAATCTGTTGCTGGAATGTCTGGAATTTTACGACGGTGAGGTTCGGGTTGATGCTCGCCAGAGTGTCGCGGACGATCTTTTCAAAACCGGGCATTGGGCGACTGGTCTGGATAACCAGAGCTCCGGCGTACATCGATAGGTCCTTTTCGAGAGGCCTGTCGGGATCGTTGGCAATGCCCGCGCTCTGTGTAAGCGGCAAAAAATACATGGCGTGGTTTTTCCAGTAAATGCTTGTGTAGGTAGTGTCCTCCACCACGCCGACAATTTCATGTGCTCCATCCTTGCCTGCCGAGTCAGGTCCGGAAAAACCAAAGCGATGGCCTATCGGGTTGCGATTGCCGAAGAACTGTTTGACGAATTCCTGGTTGACGACGGCAACGGGTGGCGCATTCAGCGTGTCTTGCGGCAGGAATCCTCGTCCCATGACGACACGAGTACCGACCGAGTCAAAGTATTCCGGCGTGCCTTTCACCCAGGATGCGCCTTTGTTCAGGTCCGGCTCGCCTTGAACCTTTACGCCGGATCCCCAATTGTTCTGCTCCATTGGCGTGTAGGTGGCGAGTCCAACTTTCAGAACTCCGGGAATGTCATGGAACCGGTCTACGATGGTTTGGTAGAGCGGCTCGACCTCAGTGTTCTTGTAGCCCGCCGCTTGCGGATTGATATGAGCGATGTAGCGGTTCGTTGTATCCAGCTTCATGTCCACGTTCTCGGCCTTGTTGAGACTCTGCGCAAAGAGGCCAGCCACAACGAGTAGCACCAGCGAGAGCGCGGCCTGCAGGACAACAAGTCCGCGTTGCAAGAAAGATGCGCCCTGGGTAGTGGTACGTGCGTTGGAGCGCAGGGATTCAACGGGCTGCGTGCGCGCGGCCATCAGTGCCGGCGCAAGGCCAAAGAGGATCCCCGTGACGAGCGAAAGGGCAATGGCAAATCCGATGACCAGCGGCGAAGGCAATGCAGTGACTGGCATGTGTTGCTGATTAGGAAAAGCGAGCGCCAGCAGCGCATGCGCTCCGAGATAGGAGACCGCGAGGCCGAGCAGGCCGCCCATGCCCGAGAGAAGAACGCTTTCCGTCAGAAGCTGGCGCACAATACGGCTGCGCTGCGCGCCAAGCGCTGTGCGGATGCAAAGCTCCGCGCGGCGGCCCATGCCGCGCACCAGCAGCAGGTTGGCGATATTGGCGCAGGCGACGAGGAGAACCAGCGCGGCAATCCATTGCAGCAGCTTCAGGTGGTCTTTGTAATCCTGCTGCATGTTCTGAATACCGCCGCCGCCGGGAGTAAGCACGACGTGTGTGCGGGGAAGAATCTGCCTGGCATGCTGGTCGGTAAATGTCTTGAGCGGCGCAAATATCTGCTTGAGCAGCGTGCTGGTCTTTGCTTGCAGAGCCGGCAAGGAAGTTCCCGGCTTAACTCGCCCGATGATGTAGGCCCACTGGGTGTCAGGATCGGTGAAGTAGGGCGCGCCGCTGACTTCATCCATCGAATTCATCGGAAGAAAGTACTCAGGCGGATTCGTGTCGATGCGGTCTCCGTAAAATCCCTTGGGCGCAACGCCAATGATCGTGGCCGGCTTGGTATTGATGTAAATCGTGGTTCCGACCACGCTCGGATCGCCCGCATAATCCTGCTGCCAGGTGTCGTATCTCATCACGGCCGTTATGGGCGCACCCTTCTGGTCGTCGGAGTCCATGAAGAGTCGGCCCGCTGCCGGCGAAAGACCAAAGACGCGGAAGTAGTTGCCGGACACGAAGGTTCCCACCACGGATTTCGCAACCGTCTGCGGTCCGGCACGGCGAATCGTGATGGGCCGCCAGGCGTAGCCGGATTCCATCGCGGCCAGCTCCTCGAACTCCGGCAAGCTCTTCTTAAGCGTGTAATAGGTGTCTGTGGCAAAGAGCGAGTAGTCCCCATTGTCGTTCCAGCCACTGTTGACGCAGCAGTCGTCAGTATCACCGATGCGGATGAGGGTCTTGGGATCTGTCACCGGCAGGTTGTGGAGCAGAATGGCGTTGATCAGCGTGAAGATGGCCGAGTTGGCACCGATGCCGAGCGCGAGCGTAAGCAACACTGTAATGGTGAATCCGCGCGTCTTACGCAATTGCCGGAATGCATACCCCAGGTCCTGCAGCAGAACGCTCATTCGCAACCTCCGTACGTGTGGGGTCCAGATACTCGTCTGGCCTTCTGTTATCACGGCTGGGACGACAGTAACTATGACTCATACGGGCCGTCCCATAAATTGGTTCAATCAAATGCGGATTTGCTCGCTGGTTTCCACCATGAGTTGGACGGCATTGAAGTCCACCGGTGAGCAACGTTGCGGCAATGCGCAAGTCCTTTTTTACGCCGGAGTCATGCAAGGTTGCTTGACGTACCAAATACTAATGTGGTATTACATTTATTGAAATGTAATGGCGACGAACGATGGAATCCGCAATCACCATCAAGGGCCAAGCCACCATCCCAAAATTCATTCGTGAACATCTTGGGTTGCAGCCGGGTGATCGGGTAAAGTTCTTCGTGCACCCCGATGGCAGCGTGGTCTTGTTGCCTAAACTCCCCGCTTCGGCGGTGCGGGGTATGGTTAAATCCCGGAATCCGCGGCCGGTGACCACCGAACAAATGACCGCAGCGGCTGCCGAGGGTGCTCTGGGCCGCAGTTCGCGGCGACGACGCCGATGATCGGTCTCGATACCAACATTTTGGTGCGCTATCTCACCCAGGACGATCCAGTACAGTCAGCCAGGGCGACAGAGATTCTCGAACGTCGCCTGACAGGAAAGAATCCCGGGTTTGTCAGCGTCGTGGCAATGGTTGAAACCGTATGGGTCCTCGATCGCGCTTACTTCTTAACTGCTCAGGAGATCGCAACTGCAATCGAACGGTTGTTGCAGGTTGAGGTTCTCGCGATCGAAAACGAGCAGGAAGTGTTCACTGCTATGGTCGCTCTAAAACAAGGCTACGGATCGTTTGCGGATGCGCTGATTGCAGAACTCGGCACCCGGATGGGGTGTACTCGCACTCTGACATTCGATCGAAAAGCTACACGCATTCCTGCCTTCGAACTTGCCTAATTGACCGGCTCCCGGACAGCCCCTCCACGGCAGTGCATTCCTAATACGTAGGAGACGCCTACGACAGCAACGGCATGGCGCATCCGATTCGGTTGATTGGCAACTCGTCGTTTTTCAATCTCAACGTGCCCAATGCGGTCGAAGTTAGCGCCGAAGACATCAGCGACTCGAACATTGTGGTCGGAGGCGCGACCTTCAAGGGCTCACAGGAAGCATTTGTAGCCCAGTGCCAGTGAGACTTGGCACAAGTGGGACGTGAGCAATGCATCGAGTCTGTACGATATCAAAGAATTTTTCGGGCAGAACTTGGCCTGCAGCCACGTAAACCGCTGACTCTTTGAACAACCTCAACTCGAGAGCTTGAATTCGCGTACCGCGTCGCCGGCACCGCCTAGATTCGCCAGCTTCATTTCGGAATATTTGCGAGACAGGATCACGCCGGGCGCACCGGCGCGGAATGCAGCCTGGACTGCATCTTTCACGCTTTGCGGCGTGCACTTGCTGTGGCCTTTCTCGGTTGGAATGTCGATGTCAATGCCGGGCCAGATCTGCGTTTTGCTTCCGGCGACTCCTTCCAGCGCGCGCTTCGTCTCTCGATAAACATAGTCCGGCGAGAGGCCTGTGCGAGCAATCTGATCGTAACCGCGTTCTTTGTAGTTCATCACCTCGTAGGTGAAATCGGTCAGTTGCTGTTTGGTGAGATCTGCGTAGAGCGTCGAGCCGATGTTGTCGATGTAGAGCGCCATGCGCTCTCCGCCGCAGTTGTTGTACATCACAACTTTGATGAAATCGGAATACTTTGAGAGCTCCTGCCAGTCCTGTTCGGCGCGATAAATAGGGTTGAATGAATCGTTGTGCCATATGTGCCAACCGACCGGAATTGTCGGTTTCGCGGTCTTCACGGTTTTGTAGAGCGTCGCGTAGGTCTCGCGGAGGCTGTCGGTAAACATCATTTCCCATGCGGCGAGTTCGGGATATCGCAACAGGATTCGCCAGAATTGAACGAAGTATCCGTCTGAGGGACGCTTGCCGCTTCGTGAAGCACGCACAAATTTTTCAAGTTCAAGAAATCCCTGCTTGGCGCGATCGGGATTGATTCCGCGCTCCCGGGCGGTCTTGTAACAATATTGGCAGAAGCAAGTCACTTCGCCAGGATCGATCGGCGGCGTGTCATGTGTCGCTCCAAGGCTGTCGCCAAGCGCGCCTTGCCGCTCGCATCCCCACATGATTCCGTCCACGTCATAGGAACGCGCGAAATCTTCAACGAGGCCGGCGAAGAAATTCCGGTAATTCGGGTTGTTGACGCAGAGCGTCTCCTGATTCCGCCCGTAAAGATCGCGCTCCTGCACTTGTTCGATGTTGGGAAGGTCCTTGCGAAATACATCTTCCATCCAGCAGATGACTTTCATCCCGCGCTTTTTCGCCGCAGGGAGAACTTCTTCCAGGATGTCGAGATTGCCGTGATCAGGCGCATGCTGCGGCTGGATGACTGTGTCTTTGTAGTACTGCGGATGCGGCGTGGCAAAGTTTCCGCCGTGATAGTTCAAGTCATAGACCTGTTTGCCGTGATCGGGCAGAGGATATCCGGGAATTTGCCTGCCGGCGATGCCGCGTCCGTAGGTGAACACGGCAAGAAACAAGGTATTTACTCCGCCGCGTTCCTGAAGGATGTCGAGCGCTTTTTCGGTACCCTCGTCCACGAACGAAATGGCCCCTATCTGAATGCCGACCATTTTTTCGCTGGGAGAAACGGCGGCCTGCCCGAAGGAAGGTATGGCAAGAGACGCGCCGGTTGCAGCTGTAAGCTTTACGAATTCACGGCGAGTTACGTCTGAGTTGTGCATGATCTCTCCTATCGATCATGGTAGCAGCCGAGTTCGATTTTTCTGGAGTTGGACCCGGAGCGAGGCGTCCGGGTCGAGTTCTCCGACCGGCGTGGCTGAGTTAGATGAGTCAGAGTGATGCGAACTTTGAAATAGTTCCCAGCTAACTATTCCATCCGCAAGGCCGCTAACGGGTCGATTCCTGCGGCACGGCGCGCCGGAACCAGGCTGGCTGCTAAAGCTACGAGCGCAACGCCCGCCAACGCGATTGCCATGCTGGTGAGGTCGCCTGGTTTCAGTCCATAGAGCACAGACGCCAGCGCCTTTCCGGTGAGAAGAGCGAGGGGGACACCAATGGCCGCACCGACCGCAGTCAACAAAAGACTATCCCGGAGCACCATCCAAACCACTTGCCCTCGCTGTGCTCCCACAGCCATGCGTACGCCGATTTCGATCATACGATTGTTCACGCGGTAGATCAGAGTCCCATACAAGCCGGTCGCCACGAGCACGACCGCAAGGATCGCGAAGAATCCCGCAAGCCGGGCAAATAGAAGTTGCTGAGAAATGGTCGTATCAAATTGCGCGCGCTGGGTCATGGGCTGAATCAGCGGCAAGTCGGGATCCATCTGCTGGACCACCCTGCGCACCGACGGCAGAATCGCCAAAGGTTCGCCATTCACTCGTAACTCCACATTCATCTTCGCAGCCACTGGTATCTGCTCATACATGTACCACGCCATCGGAATCGGTTCTTCTTTGATGCCGCGATACTTGTGGTTCTTCACCACGCCGACGATTGTCATTTGAAATTCGCCATGTTCAGTCCCGATGGTGTGCCCGAGCGGGTTCTGATTCGGCAGAAAACGTTGTGCGAACAATTCATTGATGATGCCGACATGAGGAGATGTCGCGGTGTCGGAGGCGTTGAATTCGCGCCCGGCTAAAATCGGGACTCCCAGCGTCCGAAAGAAATCTGGTCCTACCACGTTGCTGCGGACCGTCGCGTTCGGACCTGAGTCAACCCTCCCATCCACCATCATCGGTCGGTTGTTGGACCAACCGGACCCAATTCGCTCTTCGAGGAGCGTTGCTGACTCAACGCCGGGTAGCACTCGCAACTTCGATAACAGTTCCTGATAAAAGGCGGTGTTTTCGGGAATCGAATGAATGTTCTGCGGGGTGACGCCAAACACTACCAGCCCATCAACCCGCATGCCGAGGGGAGTGTTTTCAAGATTGCGAAGGGTCCGGACAAGAAGGATTCCGCCCAGAAGCAGCACCACACAAAGAGCCATCTGAATCGCGACAATGGTTCGGCCTGTGCGGGATATGCTCCGGTCTGTGTACGAAGTTGCCGCGGAGGTTTTAAGAGCGAGTTTCGGTCCGGCAGCCAGAGCGATGCGCAACGGTGCTACTCCAAGCAGGAGTGTGGCGAGAACCAGGATGACCAAAGTGAAACCGAGAACTCGATAATCTGGCGCCAGCGTGGATTCGATCCCTGCCCATTTTCCCAATGCCCCGGTTGCCATGTTGGCGAACAGCCACGCCGCAATGCCGCCCATCGACACCAATAAAAGGCTCTCGATCAACAGTTGTCGAAAGAGCTCCCACCGGCCTGAGCCCAGTGCGACACGAAGAGAGAACTCCCGCTGACGCGTCGCATTGCGCGCCATCAGCAGCATGGCAACATTGCTGAGTGCGATCAGCAGAACGAAGCCCACCATCATCATCATCATTCGCAGAGGACGGCCGTATTGCACATCGTATCCGGGGAAATTTTTAGCTTCCTGCAAGCTGATCGTTGGCGGCTTTTCTCCACTAAGTGGAGAACCCAGTCCAATGTATGCGGCCGTTTGAAACAGCGGCTGCAATTGTGCGGCGGCCTGGACTTTGCTCACGCCGGGAACAAGCCTGCCGACAAGGAACATGCACCACCACTTCGGATTTGCAATGTAGGTCTTGCCGTCTTCCGGTGGGTTTCCCCAGGCATTGAGCTCTGCCCGGCTCTGCAAAGGAATCCAGAAATCGGTCGAGTGGCCGGCCTCCAGCCCCTCGAACCCCTTCGCGGATATGCCCACAATGGTGATAGGAACGCTGTTCACATATAACGTCTTGCCCAAAACATCCGGACTCTCTGCGAATCGGCGATGCCAGTAGTTAAAGCTGATAATCGCGATGGGGGCGTGGTCAGATTCGTCCTGTTCAGTGAACCCGTGACCGCGAGCGAACTTGACTCCCAGACCCGAGAAGAACTGGCCGCTGACCATGTCGCCTTCCGCCTCTTCGGGTTGAGACCCGTACCGCACTGCCACTTTGCCGGTAGAAAGAGGAACATACGCCATCACCTGCGACAGGGGGCCGTGCTGCTTCCGGAGAGCGTCATAGACCGTATAAGGAAACGTCTCCTGTGAGTCGATCGTGCCGGTTCGTTCCGGCGCTCCGGAAGTCCTCAAATACACCACCCGCTCGGGATCCTCGACCGGCAGCGACTTCAGCAACACAGCATTCATCGCACTGAACACGGCAGTGTTTGCGCCAATGCCAAGTGCAAGCGTCGCAACACAGATCACGGTCAGTCCGCTATTTTTTTTCAGTTGCCGTATTGCATATTTCAGATCATTGATCGCAACAGTCATGTGCAGTGTTGTACTCCAAGAGGGTTTTGGACCAGTGGTTGTAAGCAATTTAGCACCCAGATCGCGATTGATCTGCGTCATTGAGCATGCGGGAGTTTTTCCCTGATAGTGAATTCCTGTGCCGTTCGAACCCGAACACTATTGTTCATCGGTGGACACCTCAGAACCAGAACTCCTGACAAATAACAGGCGAACCGGAGCCAGCCTCTAATAACAGGCTTCAGGTGCCGCATCGCCGACTCCGGGGATCACCTTCGCGAATTTACGCCGGTTCACATCTGAATCGCGCACGAGTTCTCCTATCGCTTCTGGTAACAGCCGAGGTCGATTTTTCCGGAACTCACTCGCGGCGAGCCGTCGAGGTCGAGTTCCCCAACCGGCAATTCATCGATTGTGCCGGCACGGAGCGCGGGGGAATCAGGCTGCAGATGGAAGTTATTCGCTGCGGAATCGACGAAGTGAGGATCGGCAAAGCGTGAATGCTGGTCGTTCCCGGTTGACTTAACGTAATTATCGAAACCCTTGATGGCGCCGGAAACTTCGTCCCATGTGCTCGCCTCGGCGCCAGCGTCGCAATAATAAAGGTTGTGATCAATAAGAGCTGGCGGATGGGTCTTGTCCACCTCGGTCTTGATTATTGAGATCAGGCAATGGGAGCCGGCGTAAACAATATTGTTGGCGAAGACATTGTCCGACATGTTCCATTGCATCTGGAACTCGCCGCTGCCGGTTGACGATGTGTCATTGTCATAGAGGGTGTTGTTGATCACGAAAGAATGCTCGGTGTGGCCGCGATCGGGCGCATAGCCTCCAATAGAAACGCCTGCGGTGTGGCAGTGATAAATAAGATTGTTGCGGGCTGTGATGTAGCTGGTGGATCGGTCTTTGTGCTCGCTCGCCAGTTCGATCCCGAAGTCGACGTCGTGAAGCGTGTTCTGCTCGATCAGGATTCTGGTCCCACCATCGACATAAATGCCGTCAGACGATTGATCATTTCCGTATGCGGGATTTCCGCGTGAAGTGATGTTGTAGACCAGATTGTGGCTCACGACTCCATCGCGCGCCTGGTCCACCGCCGGATCGGGCGCGGTGCGCTCAAAGCCGATGACATCAATCCCGATGTTGTTGTTGTCGTGAACGACGTTATGCGTGATGCGGAAATTCGTGACGTTTCCGTTCACTACCAGCGACTCGCTCGATCCGGTCTTAAGGTGATGCACCTCATTACCGTCAATGATTAGGTCAGTGATGGGAGCCTTCGCATTTGTGCCATAGACAGCGATACCAAATCCGTTGCCGCCACTCCCCGGTTTATCGCGGCCTGGGAAGGTTTGCTGGATGTCATGGACGTTATTTTTCAGCAATTCGATGTGTGAGCCGGAGCCCATGACGTTAATGCCGAGCGGAGCGAGGCGATGTTCAGCCGTGCGGAAGTTGCGGATTTCCAGTCCTTCGATGCGGACATAGGATTGGTTCTCGATGGTGAGCACGCCCTGCCTGCCTTGAGGGGTGAAGTGGTTCGCGTCCAGAACTGCCGTTTCGCCCGGGTAACTTCTGAAAGTGATGAATCCGTCGCTCGCGTTTCCGGACACATTGATACGCACCAGTTCTTCGTAGGTCCCGCCACGGACGTATACCGTGCTGCCGGCATGCGCAGTGTCGGCGGCATGTTGAACCGTTCGCCATGGCGCGGATTGCGTGCCTGGGCTGGAATCGTTACCGGTGGTCGATACATAGTAAGAGGCGTTGGGCTGAGCCCAAACGGCCGAGGCGCACGCAAACAGGATGAAAACAGTAATAAATTTCACAGTCGATCTCCCGGGCAATGTACTATTCCTGAACAAAGCATGTCATGCCGCTCCGTAGCACGTTCACTATAAAGGCTTTTTCAAGTCATGTGGATTTAATCAGTGTTTCCTTTGACCTTATCAGCGTCTTACGGCACAACGTAGGAGGGTCGGAAAAACTTTGGGAGGTTGCATGAATTCATTTATGAGATCAGCGTTTCAAAGTCTGATTGCCGTTTCCTTGGTCCTTGTCATGCATGCTGCCGCGCAGACCAAGGATTCGCGCCCAGCGCCGCCGTCGGCTGCCAAAATACAACCATTGAACATCAAAACCGGCCTTTGGGAACAAACTGTAACGTTTAAAGTTTCCGGTGAAGCCCCAATGCCGCCAGAGATGTTGAATCGGCTGACGCCCGAGCAGCGCGCCAAGATGGAAGAGAGAATGAAAGCCAATTCTGCGGCGCACACACGCACCACGACCGACAAGCACTGCCTGACCGAAGAACAGCTACGTAAAAGCGAGTTTCTGGGGTCCGACCGGGACAAGGAATGTACCCCCAATATCGCTACTTCAACCAGCACCAGCGCGAAAGGGACGATTACCTGCGAATCCGAAGGCATAAAAATGACCGGGGCGTTGGAAATACTGGCTCCGGATTCGGAGCATGTGAACGGTTCGTGGCACGCAACGTCGAACGGTGGTGGACATACGATGAACGTGGACAGTACATTCACCTCGAAATGGCTGGGCTCCAGCTGTGGCGATGTGAAATAGGAACCACCGGCTTCCGGGAATTCGTGATGGGCAGGTCGATTCAATTCCGAATCGGGGCCCCACCACTTCAGTAGCTTTAGTCCGTTCGCGCGCGCCGGAGCAGAGTGATGATCAAGAAGAGGGCGACGCCGAAACACATCCCGGAAGCAACCAGTTGCACAACATCCACGCTGTGAATGGCTGCGAAGCGAGGATGGTGAGCTACGTTGTACATTCCGATCAGTCCAATGAGAAACGGTACCAAAGCGCCGGTTACCAGCCTTTGACGGTTGTTCATGGATCGAAACCTCCCTTTCGATTCCTGACACTATACGCCTATTTTGTATTCCCAAGTGCATCTTTTACATAGTCTTGCCTTACTCCAACTACATTTCGGGCCTGGAATCCGGTGAATGACTTTCGTTTGTTTCCAATGCCGGGAGCGGGCTGGAAACTACCTGTCATGCCGCATACTCGGATTGCGTTGGGGAGGTTGCGGTGTTGTTCAAGCTGGATTACTTGTCGTGTGTGCTTACGATCGGTTCCACGATTCTTGTAGGGAGGCGCTGCTGGAAGGGGTGGATTCTGGCGGCAATAAACAGCGGATTGATTTGTGCGATCGGCTTCCAGACGGCCCAATACGGCTTCATTCCGGCAAATGTGTTTTGCATAGGTCTGTATGCGGCGAATCTGAGGTCGTGGAGAAAAGGGGACGGGCCCTGAATTCATCCGAACGCAGTGCGCGTTTCATTGCTGGCTCCCTGCGCGGCTGTGCAGGTGAAGCAGGCTAAATTTCAAGAGAGTCAGCGCGCAACCATTGCCGTATTCGGGGCAAAGCCAGGAAGCCGCACGCCAATCAGGCAATCCTGTTCACGCCGCTGGTGAGCCAGAAGCTTCGTTCGATCTGGTTCGGGTTGACTGATTGCGGCGTCCTGCTCAATTTGAATTCTGGTTGCCGATCCAGCCGTACCTCAGACGTCGTCACTTGGACGTAAGAAAATCGCATTGGTATCGCGAGCAGGAAAATGCAGCTGCTTTTGTCGCTTGCAGCATTTGCGCTCCCATTTCAGACCCGACATATCGTCATACAAACCTGTTGCGCAGTGCGGCTGGAATGGTGTCTTATGGGTATCCGGAAATTTGCGAGGTGGATTTTTCGTTTTATTGTCAGCTGCGCGAACCGCCTCCGCGAGAATTATGAAAGCTGGTGGGAGAGTCTGGAGAAAACATGACCAATGACAAGAAGTTGTCCGACATTCGCAATACGAGGTTGTCGAATGCAGTACGGCTGTGTTTTCTGTTTATTTCTGTTGCTGCTCTGACGTGCTCGGCAGTCTCGCAGGACGTTCAGAAGCTCGATCCGGCCATGGACCAGATCGCGGGATCTGGGGCGAAGCTGGAGCGCGTGGCCACGGGATTCAAGAAATGGACTGAAGGTCCTGTGTGGACGCGCGCGGGCAGCTTGCTGTTTGCCGAGATTCCGGCCAACAACATCGATCTCTGGATCCCCGGCAAGAATGCCAGTGTCTTCATTCACCCCAGCGGGTACACCGGCGAGGACTTCAAAGGGCCTGAACCTGGTTCAAATGGGATGACGCTTGACTCTGACGGTCGCGTCACCGTGGCCGGACACGCCAGGCGCAATGTGTGGCGATTGGAGTCGCTCGATCCGAAGGCGCAGATCACAGTGCTGGCGGATTCTTACCAGGGCAAGAAGCTGAACAGCCCGAACGATCTGGTCTACAAGTCGGATGGATCGTTGTACTTTACCGATCCGCCCTATGGCCTGCCAACACAGAGTGATGACGATCCTCAGAAAGAGTTGAAATTCAATGGGGTTTACCGCATCCCCAATGCGCGCCAGCAGAAGCCTGGCGCAGAGCCGGCCCGGGACAAACTTGAGCTGATTATCAAAGACTTGCCCAGGCCGAACGGAATTGCTTTTTCTCCGGACGAGAAGTATTTGTACGTTTCAGATTCAGGGAAAAAGGCCTGGATGCGTTATCGCGTGCAGGCGGACGGATCGGTTGCAGATGGAACAGTGTTTGCAGATGCTACAAAGGACAGCGCGCCTGGCGGCCCGGACGGAATTCGCGTGGATAAGAAAGGAAATCTCTATGGCGCGGGGCCTGGGGGCGTCTGGATTATTTCTTCCGAGGGCAAACATATTGGCACAATCAAGGTGCCCGAGGTCGTCGGCAACGTGACATGGGGAGACAAAGACGGAAAGACGCTCTACATCGTGGCCAGCACCAGCATCTATCGGATCAAATTGAAGACGGCGGGCGTGCGGAACTAGAAGGCGGATACCGCTCGTTAGGGCTTGATCGATCATCGGCCCTATTTAGGTTGCTCGGTGCCGGCGCGTATTCCCATAAAGGAAAGTTGATTCAGCGCGTCTTCCGTGCCAGAATTGTCGGAACCAATGTTGCGCAAACCGCAATTCTGGATCGCGTTGATCGTCATGGCAGCGATCCTATTTGTATTTATTGCGCCCTCTGTCGATTTGGATCCTACGGCATTGCGGGCCTGGCAGGCCGCATGCGCCATCTTCCTGGCACTGGCGACAATTTGCCGCGTAGTGACAACACCTTTGCCTCGACTGGAATTTGCCGCCCCGATTGTGCCCCTTTCAAAATCTTCCGGTGCCCGGAGCACAATTCAGCTCAATTCCGTTCTTCTCTGCTAAAAATCGCTCTCGAACCTTCTCTGTTCGGGCATTGATCGTCGCCGATATCAGCTAATGATGACCGGAAACGGAATTGGCGATGCACGATTCTATGGGAGAAATAGAGTGAGCCCCACAAATTCAGGCACGAAAACAAGGAAAAGAGAAACAAGTGCGAGCGACGGGAATGCCGTACATAGGAGTACCTGTCCCGTCCTCTCGTTTGGCTATGGCGAACCGGAACTGACCAACAAGCATGAAGCGCTGGTGGGAGTGGGATTTAAAGTGAAAACCGTTTCCGATTTCGAGACGGTGAAAACACTGATTAGTGAAGAAGGACTTAAGTACAAAATCTTACTGATCGGACGTCTGGTACCCCAACCAGAAAGAGAAACATTGTCGAAACTTTATCGCCAGTACTGCCCCGACGGTAACCTTATCTTGTTTTACCGGGATTCGATCCGGGAGACACACGGAGCAGCCGCAGTCCTAAGTGAGCGGCATTCGCCAGCAAATCTGCTCGACGCCATAAGTGCCATTCAGAGCAGGAGAGAGTAATATTCTCCGGGTTTCAAGTTCCGGCACTTGCTCTCGTTCTGGAAAAAGTGTTCTGCCCGAGGCTGGAAGGTGTCCCGCTACCAGGGTTTATAGACGGCAGCATGTCTGCGGCGGCCTAAAAGTTCAGCAGCGCAGATACCGACAATGACCATGCAAATCAGGCAGTTTCGCTCCGTCGGATTGCTGATGAGGAGGCTGGGGCGAGGCTCGAACAAAATGGAAGCGAACAGCAATGCTGAACAGAGTGTCCCAAACAGGCCGGCAAGTTGTCCAAATCGCAGAGCGACGAACGAAATCACAATAAGGAAGAAGATTGGAACTAACGAGCGCATGGAGCTTGACCAAAACAGAGGTATGAGAGCACCCGCCGCCAGCGCGCATGCCGCTATTCCAATCGAGGACCGAAGCCAGCCAGACACGTGCCAATTGTAACGATCACTCGCGACTTCCATTTCTGCTGGAGCGGGCGGCTGGTTTGCTTGAATCCAGGACATGAGCATATCGACGCATAGAGCGCCATACATAAAGCAGCGTCCAACGAAATCGGCAAAAGGCAGGGACACCACTGGAGCAGCCTTCTCCACAATCGGGTGATGCAGCAGCAAATCAGCAGTTTTCGGGCTCGTGGGAGGTGTTATTACCTTTGTAGTCATGTTTGTATCGGCAGCGGAAGCCGGGCTTGTTGAATGGGGAATCGCCGACGCATCAGTGTGTGGCGAAATCGAACCGTGAGCGGACATCGACTATTAACACCCCTTTAACAACCCGGTTTTCTGATGCTGGCATGGCACCGAGAGATGCCGAAAGGAAAATGTTAAACCATTGTGAAAATGAACAACAGGTGATTAGGTCCGGCTACTCTCGCTTACGAAAAAACATCTACTTACAATTGTACAAAGCATCTACTTACAATCAGTTAGAACAACCACTTGCGAACCGGCGTAATGTACTTCTGAGTCATATCTACAGTTTTTTCCCTTCCACCTAAGTAGATGCCTCCCTAGAATCGAGCCAACTCAGAAAACTGCAGGCAGCGAAAAACCTTAGAAAATTTTAGATACGTGACTGTCGGCAGTTAAAAAAACAAAGCTGGAGATTTTGTGATGAGAGTTGGGAAACTTTATGCAGGGTTGTGCCTTTTTTTGTGCGTTGCCGTTCCGTCGTTCGCCGGCGTTTGGGTAACCTCACCAACGAACGCTTCGGTATCACATGCTGCAAGCGTTTCGACGGGTTCTTCCGTACATTTCGTAGCCACCGCGAGCTCTCCCGGATGCGGCGGGGGCGTAAGCTCGATGGGAATTTATACGTGGTCGGGCCACCTTGCATATAAGGTGTCCGGGCGCAGCTTGAACAAAACCCTGACCCTGGGGTCGGGCAGTCATAATATTGTTGTCCAAGAGTGGGACAAATGCGGTCAATCTTCTAGAGCCTCGATTAAAGTGACGGTCGGGGGAAGCGCGCCGCCACCGGTCACCAAGACCTCCGGCAACGCCAGAACT
The DNA here is from genome assembly GCA_036557105.1 of Terriglobales bacterium. Classification (GTDB taxonomy): domain Bacteria; phylum Acidobacteriota; class Terriglobia; order Terriglobales; family Acidobacteriaceae; genus Gp1-AA145. The sequence continues at coordinate 990 of DATBIE010000128.1, read as the reverse complement.
TTTTCAAATTTGGAATCAAAAAAGGGGTGGTCAGGGTACGCGTTATTGCCGCCAGGTTGGGGCATTTGCGATTCATGCAAGTCGACCGGATCCAAATTGAAGTGGGCGTGGACACAGGGTGTTTCTTCGCCCTCAATGGATGGCCATTCTACAAAGTCGTACTATGGCGCCGGCTCAACTCAGTGGGGTGACGTGCTATGGAACAATCACCTGATCGGCTCATTCTCTTCAGTCGGACTGCCCGACCGTAGCCACACGCTGACTGCCAGCCTGCACTACTTCACCTATGACGTCTATTTCTATATAAGCAATGCCAGCGTGTCACAGGCGTTGGAATTCGACATCAACCAGTTCACGGGCGGAAAGTCTTTCATCTGGGGGCACGAATGTCGAATCGCCGGCGGCCATCAGTGGGATGTCTATAACAACGTCAGCAAGAAATGGACGCCAACCGGAGTTGCGTGTAATCCGAAGAGCGGCGCCTGGAACCACTTGATCATTAAAGTCCAGCGGACGTCGGGCAACAAGCTGCTATTCAAAACGATCACACTAAATGGAAAGACCGCGACCATAAACAAGACGTTTTCTCCGACGTCCACCTCGTGGCACGGAGTGACAATCAATTATCAGCTTGACGGGGCACGGGCAAAGAAGCCGTACGCTGTTTATCTCGATAAGCTGAATTTCACCGTGCAGTAAACCTGCCAACTCCCCCAACAGGCCGCCTGACTTCAGGCGGCCTTTTTTTGTTTGTGCTGTGTGCGAGAACCGAAAACAAAAGACCTAATCGCGCAGCTCACGAGCAGCGCAAACGGAAAAACCGCGAAACAACGTAGGGAAATCAACTCGGGTCAGAATCGAAAAGGCCACCCGGCAACAGGGCGGCCTCTTCTTTCAAGGGAGAATAGTTCTAACGGAGGGTTAAACCGTCAAAACTTTCTGGCGAAATCTTATGAGCCGAGAACTGGGGTGTCAAGAAAACTTTTTAGA
>DATBIE010000127.1:0-6532 GCA_036557105.1 Terriglobales bacterium | reverse complement strand
AACCGCGAACTGGTTGCAAATTTCGATCTCGCTTCATTTCGACACGTTGCTGTGTGGAACCCGGCGGCCTCGCGAATGGAGATTTACCTCGAGAGCATGCGCGCGCAATCGGTCAGCATTTCGATGCCGAAGTCGAGCTTCAAATTCAAAGAAGGTGAGAGGATTCACACAGAGAACAGCTACAAATACACGCTTGAAATGGTTGCGCGAATGCTTTGTGTTTCTGGATTCCGGCTGCAGAAAACCTGGTTCGATAAGCGCGAGTGGTTCGGATTACATCTGGCGCAGGCAAATTCTTAAACCACGAAGGACACGAAGGTTCACGAAGAAAACCTCACGACGTTTTCTTTTGTGCTACTTCGTGTCCTTCGTGGTTAATACCTCTACAGCCTAATACTTTGGCATGCTCGGATCGACGCGGTCTGCCCAGGCCAGAATTCCGCCCGCGAGATTATGCACTTTCTTGAATCCCGCCTGCCGCAGGAAATTCACAGCTTTCGCGCTTCGTACTCCTGAGCGGCAATGCGCGATGATTTCGCGGCTGGTGTCGAGTTCGTTCACGCGATTCGGCAATTCGCCAAGCGGAATCAAATGCCCGCCAATGTTGCAGATCTGATATTCGTGTGGCTCGCGTACATCGAGAATGTAAACATCGTCACCGCGATCGAGCCGTTGCTTTAATTCCTCAACCTGAATTTCATCTGTAGTCACTTCGGCTGGCGCCTCCTCACCGCGGATTCCGCAGAACTGCTCGTAATCGATCAGCTTGGTGATTGTAGGATGCTTGCCGCAAGCCGGGCAATCGGGGTTTTTCCGCAGCTTGAGTTCGCGAAATTTCATTCCGAGCGCGTCGATCAGCAGCAAACGCCCAATCAGCGGATCACCTTTGCCGAGAATCAGCTTGATCGCCTCCGTAGCCTGGATAATGCCAACCAGTCCCGGCAAAATTCCCAGCACTCCACCTTCCGCGCATGATGGTACCAACCCCGGCGGCGGTGGCTCTGGGTACAAGCAGCGATAGCAGGGGCCTTCTTCTGTTCCGAAAATACTGGCCTGACCTTCGAAACGGAAGATCGAACCATACACATTTGGCTTGCCGGTGAGAACGCAGGCGTCGTTCACCAGATAGCGAGTCGGAAAATTGTCCGTGCCGTCCGCGACGATGTCGAATTCTTTGAACAGTTCAATGGCATTGTCGCTGGACAGTCGCGTCTCGAATTTCCGAATATTCAGAAACGGGTTCATCGCCTTCAACTTCTCAGCGGCGGAATCGAGCTTAGGGCGGCCTACGTCGGCGGTGGCGTGAATGATCTGCCTCTGCAGGTTCGTATAATCGACGACATCAAAATCGACGATTCCGAGCGTGCCGATCCCCGCCGCGCCAAGATAAAGCGCCAAAGGCGAACCAAGGCCACCGGCTCCAATGCAGAGGACCTTTGCGGCTTTCAGCTTGAGCTGGCCCTCCATGCCTACTTCGGGCATGATCAGGTGGCGCGAATAGCGCAGGATTTCGTCGTTGTTGAGAGCGATCGGTGCGGTTTCGGTAAGAGTGGCCATAAGGAATTTGGTAATCGGGTAATTTGGTTATTGAGTAATCGAGCTTCTTGGCGGCCTCCGCCTTTTTCTCAGCGAACTCTGCGGTTAAAGGCTCTTGCTTCTAAAGCGCAACGCCGAAAGCTCTTAACCGCAGAGATCGCAGAGAAGCAGCCAAGTCCGCAGAGATATGAAATTACAAAATTACCAAATTTTCCAATTACTCAATCTCTGTTCCACCTGCAATCGACGGCACAATGGAAATGCTGTCACCGTCAGCCACGGCGGTTGCTTCCTTTTGCAAATAGCGCACGTCCTCATCGTTGACATACACGTTGACGAAGGCGCGCAGTTTGCCCTCTTCGGTGTAGAGCTGACGTTGCAGGTCAGGATGAGCGGCAACCAGTCCTTTCAGAGCTTCTCCAACCGTAGAACCTTTCACTTCAACTGCAGGCTGCTTACCAGCATACTGGCGCAGCGGGGTAGGAATGTGGATCTTTGGCATGGATAAATGATGCCATAAGACAGGGCTGGGATTCAGCCGATGCGGGAATCCAGCTCCTTGCGAATATAATCAAACCGTAGGCAGCTGGACCGGACGGCCGCTCTTGTCGCGTCAAGTGATGAGAGAGGAAAGTCCGAACTCCACAGAGCAATGTGCCGGATAACGTCCGGGAGGCTGGCGTCAAGGCCAGTCGACGGAAAGTGCCACAGAAAACATACCGCCCCGGTGCCGTTGTGAGTGGTTGGAACTTCTCAGCGAACTCAGTATTGCTCGGCGAGCCCTGCGGTTAAAGGCTTTTGCTGGTTGGGCAAGAAAAGAGCTTTTAACCGCAGAGATCGCAGAGACTAGTCGAGCTCGCGAAGACTACTCACAACGGCGTCGGGGTAAGGGTGAAAAGGTGCGGTAAGAGCGCACCGCCGCGGCAGTAATGGCGCGGGCAGGGCAAACCCCACACGGAGCAAGACCAAATAGGGAGGAAGTTCCGTCGCGAAAACGGCGGATGCGTGCCGGCTCGGTGCGCTAAACCTCCGGGTAGGTCGCTAGAGCCGTGCAGCAATGCTCGGCCCAGAGGAATGGCCGTCGTATCGGAGTAATCTGATACACAGAATTCGGCTTACAGGTCCAGCTGCTTCTAATTGTTCAACTCTTTATTGAATTTGCTTGGGTATTATGACGGTGATGTGGTCGTTGATGCGAGCCCCGCGTTGTTTTGCAGGAAGGTCGACTGCGGCCATTAATTGCCGCGACCTAGTATCGCGACCGCTTGCACTGGCATCCACCCGAGATTGCTTTTGAACATATAGCCAATGCTGATCTTGCTACCTGGTTCCAATCTCGAAAGTATCCCATCTAGGTCCTCGGCCGAGTTAATGTGAGCACCGTTCACGTGTGTGATGACGTTTCCTTTACGTAGACCGGCCATGTAGCCTGAGCTCTCGTTGGCAACTTCAAGGACTTCTACGCCTTTGAATCCGCCCTGCTCCCAATCTGCTACAGTGACTCCCAAAACCGCCCCGTGAACGTATTCACTGTTGGGCCGAGCCGCTGCGGGCTTTTCCTGATCACTAACCGTTGAGTCTGGTGTTTTCTCCTGTTCTCGTACTCCGCCTCCGTCGACTGTTTCATTGGAACTGGTAGCAGTCTGGTGCAATGCAGGTTTTGAGAAAGCAATTGCAGAATCTGGCCTACTCATCTGTAGGGCGCGCACTGCTGATGCCCCCCGCACTCCGAAGTCATAAACGTAAGCGGCCATACCCTCGCCCCTCGCGAGGTATAAAGCGTATTCACCCTTGGTGAGTTCAATCGCCGGTGTGATCGCGTAAATGCCGGGAGCGGCTTCTGACCGAAGTATCTGGATTTGATGCGTCAGCGAGATGCCTGAACTTGCACGGAATAATCCAGCCGCACTATTTCAAACTGTCTGCGCTGGGATTTCTCCTCGAGGCGGATAAGAATCAAATCACCAGCATTTACTCCGGCTGCTGCTTCCTGCTTCGGAGGAACGAAATAGAACATAGGCTCTGGCGAAACGATTGTTTGGGCATGGGGTCCTGGTAATTGAATGTTTGTTTTGGCTGATTTGATCCCGATCGTTGCGTGAGACACGAGCCTGCTGCCAGTTCTCGTGAATTCCGCGATTTGACCGATTATCTTCATGAACCCGTTGCCAGTGCTTACGTACATCCCAGGTTCGCTAGGCAGCGCAACTGTTGCGCTGTTCACTTCGGCGATCACTGGGCCACTGCAAGTCGCCAGCAAGGCTATGAACATGGCGCAAGCTCGAACTGACAGTTTCATGTTTTGCTAAGAAAGGCGGAAGAGCCCTTAAGCTGGCGAATTTTGATCTTGTGAGCAAAGGCTGTCAATGGGAAAAAGGTGGGGTCGCTGGTTGTTCCTACTCTTTTCCTGTCGGCGGATATTTCTCGATAGAGTCGGGCCAAACTGATTTATAGTTCGAACTTTCCCATGCTTCGGATCTCTGATCTTATCGCTCGTAAATAGCGGGCCCAGGTGAGGTTGCAGATGGAGTACATGATTGGCTTGTTTCTCTCTTTGGCTGCGGCTGGCTTGGCCATCGTTGTTGGCTTTGACCGGGAGCGTGCATTTTATTCTACTGCGCTGATCGTGATCGCCTCGTATTACGTGTTGTTTGCTGCGATGGGCGCCTCTGGCCGGATAGTCGTGATTGAAGTCGCAGTAGCGAGCGGCTTTTTGCTACTTGCAACGATTGGCTACAAGAGAAGTCTTTGGTTAGTAGCCATTGCAACTGTAGGGCACGGAGTCTTTGACATCGTTCATCACTTAGTCATCGAAAACCCCGGCGTGCCTCAGTGGTGGCCGGGCTTCTGTATGGCCTTCGACATCATTTTCGGCGGTTTCTTGGCGGTGTGCTTGTGGAGGCGTAGGCTCGCAGCCGTCCGACCCTGAAAACATGATGTAGGGAGTAGGCGCCTTTAGCCAATCTCACGCTGCTGGATGGACCAAGTTTTCTGCCGATGTGGGGTTCTCTGACAAGACTCGTACCCGGCGACGCTTTGTCAGGAAATCAAATCCCCACTGCAGCAGCACAAACAGCCGATTGGCAAATCCGATAAGAAAGTAAATATGCACGCTTGCCCAGAGCAGCCATCCCAGAAAACCCGCGAACTTGGCGAAGCGTAAATCGGCGACTGCGTAAGTTCTGCCGACGATGGCGAGATCACCTTTGTCCCAATACCAGAACGGTTTTGGTTGTGCACGCCCTTCCACGCGCCGCCGAATCACGTCTGCAACGTATTTACCCTCCTGTAAGGCGGGTTGAGCTACTCCGGGCATAAGCATTGGCGCACGTGATTTGACACCAAATAAGTTTCGCGCCGGAGCGACGAGATGAGCGGTGTCGCCAATGACAAAAACTTCCGGGTGATCGCGTACGGACAAATCCGGTTCAACCATGACCTTGCCGTACTTATCGGTTTCAACGCCTAACCACCGCCCTGCTGGAGACGCAATGACGCCGGCTCCCCAGAGCACAGTGGCGGCGGGAACTTTCTTTCCGCCGACGACAATCCCATCCGAATCTACACTCGTCACACGAGCGTTGGTGAAAACTTCAATGCCTAAGCTCTCGAGGTGCCGTTGTGCCTTCCGTGAAAGGACCTCTGGATATGTAGGCAGAATGCGAGGCGCAGCCTCATACAGGAGAACGCGAGCTGTTCTGGGATCTATATGCCGAAAGTCATGCGCCAAAGCCATGCGCGACATCTCGGCGAGCGTGCTGGCCATTTCGACGCCGACGGTTCCGGCGCCCACGAGAGCAAAGGTCAGAAGGCGTCGAATTTCCTCGCTGGGGACCTTTCCGTCGCTTGCGGAGGCCAGAGCTTCCGCTCGCTCGAAGGAAAGCAGAATTTTGCTGCGAATCACATCGGCATCATCGAGTGATTCGAGGCCGGGCGCGAACTGACGCCATTCATCGTGCCCGAAATAGTTGTATCGGATGCCGGTCGCCAGGATGAGGAAGTCGTACGTTACATCTCTATCCTTGAGATGAACGATGCGTTGCTTTGGGTCAATGCCGGTGACTTCATCGAGCAACACATCAACATTTTTCTGATGACTAAGAATTGAACGCAACGGCCCCGAAATCTCATCGTCGGAGAGCAGTCCCGTCGCCACCTGATACAGCATGGGGCGGAAGAGATTGTAGTTCCGCCTATCGATCAGGGTTACGCGAACGGGAGCCCCGCGTAAAGAACGAGCTGCAGAGAGTCCTCCGAAACCGCCACCGACGATGACCACACGAGGCAACATCACTGCAATCCTACTCGCTGGAAGAGCGTTCGTGATATGAGACCCCTATAGGACAATCTGCCTTTTCATCCCTGATGAGGCCCACGCGACGACAGCAGCTTCGATGCATTCTCGCGGTAAATCTTCTGCAGAATCGCGTCAGAAAGCCCCAAACCGTTCAGGCTCCAGTGATACCCGAACTGCTCAGTTTCATAGAAGTGCTCGTCAAGCGATTCCAAAATGCGGAAAGTAATTCGATACATCGTGCTATCAAAGCCCATGTCGGTGCCATAGACAAGCCGATCAGCGTGTTCGGAATAAAACTGAGATGTAAAGCGCGGGATCGTCGATGTTTCCGCATATCGCGCAGAAATGTCCGCGTAAAGGTTTGGATTATTGACCAGCATGCGACCTAACCTTTTCAGGTCGTAGCCAAGATTTGCGAAGTGACAGGCAATGAATGTCGTTTGTTTGTGCTTCTGTACGGTGCGCTCAAGAATGTCGACCATGCCGGACAGCTTGACGATGTTCGGTTGATTGTCAAGGCGCCAGTTGTAAGCGTTCATCAGACCATCGTTGTGCATATCCATCTTCTGATACATCCAGATTGGATCGGCAACGTGCAGGCTGACCGGGAAACCCAATTCCCCGCACTTCTCCCAAACTTCGTCCATACGCGAGTCATCAGGATGCATCCCTGGCGCGCTCGATTTTCCCGACTTTAGC
>DATBIE010000126.1:0-12474 GCA_036557105.1 Terriglobales bacterium | reverse complement strand
GGCGGATTCATTACCGTCACGGTTGTTGCAGCCGGGGTTGAGGCATGCTTTTTGATAAGACTGATCAGATCCCGGGCCTTTCCAGCTTGCGAGTCGTTGGGGTTAGAACGAAGGAAGTCGTTCAAGGTGGAGATTGCTTCGTCCGTCTTGCCCAGGTTTGCCAGGGCCTGCGCCAAAATGAGATCAACCGAAGCACCCCCACCCTTGCTCTTGGCGATTGCGAGTTCGCATTGTGCGCGCGATTTTTCAAATTCGTGTTGCTTAAGGTACGCAATGGCCAGAAACTTGTGCGCAATCCAGTATTCCGGATCTGCAGCAACGGCTTCTTCAAGAGTTCCACGCGCGGTGATATCCTCACCCTGATGCAGACGAACTCGTCCGAGAAGCGTCAGGGCCTGCACATTGCGGGGGTCCTCGGTCGACGCTTTTGCTAGAAAAGTTTGAGCTTGCGGGAAGTCTTGCTTGGCGAAATACACATACCCCAAAGGAAAATTCACGTCCGCGCTGTCGGGAGCAAGCCTACTGGCGGATTCCAGCCTCTTCTGAGCTTCTTTGAGATTTCCTGACTTGAGTGCACGAATTCCCCGCTGAATTTCTTTACGTGCTTTCTTGGATAAATCGGGAGCGTTAGGTTCCTTGAGTTCGACAGCGTTTGGATCGGGTTGAAGGCTGATTTCGAGCTGGGAGGTTGTGTAATTGCTCGTAACCGGATAAGACTTTGTGGCAGTCAAATATCCGACTGCACTGGCTTCGATCTGGTACTGGCCAACACCCAAATCACCAAATGATGCCTGCGATTGATCTGTAGTCGTCTGCCAAAAAATCTCGTGAGTAGCCTTATTCTCGAGCTTAACAACCGACTGTCGATCGAGAAACTCATGCTTCGGGCCGAGCACAGTCAGGATCAACACAGCACCCTGCGACTGAAAACCCCGGGTGTTAGTTATTGGATCATAAGGAGAGGAGAATGGATCGGTTCGCTGCTGCTGTGCCATCAAAGGTGTGACACAGACAAGAAATAAGCAGGCAAAAATAGCGCCTCGCCCGCCGCCCCGAGCGGTCATTAGTACCTTCCTCCAACGTACTTACCGAGTCTCTCATCCCTCCTAACCCAGGATCAAGTCCACGAAAGTGGGACCGCCTGCCTACTCCTGCCCGGTTTTGTACAGGCGGGATAACTCTGCACGGCATCTCGCAACACTGGCCCATCGCAAGCAGATCACTTGCTGTACTCTCACAATTCCATCTCCGCCTGCCGATACACGATTCTTCCCCAACTACTAGACCCATGGGGGTATTCAGCCAGCTTAGCTTTCGCACTACCCTTCGCTAACAGGAGAAAACTCATGGATCAAGTGAAGGATCTGCTCGTCGAGAATCTTCAGGATTTGCTGCATGCGGAAATGCAGCTCGTTCAGGCCCTGCCTAAAATGGCAAAGGCAGCTTCCCACCCCAAACTGAGAGAAGCATTTGAAAAGCATCTGGCGCAAACAGAAAACCACGTAGAGCGGCTGAAGAATTCGTTTGAACTGCTTGGCGAAAAGGCACAACCCAAAACTTGCAAAGGAATGCAGGGCTTAATCGCGGAAGGCGAAGAAGTAATCTCAGAAAACGAAGACAAGCAAGAACTCGCAGCCGATCTCGCGCTGATCGCCGCGGCGCAGAGGGTCGAACACTACGAAATAGCCGGTTACGGCACAGCGCGCTACCTGGCGCGGCAAATCGGAGAGCGCGAGGTGGCGACACAGCTTTCGCGCACCTTGGGTGAGGAAGAAAGTGCCGATTACCTGCTAACTGAGTTGAGCAAACCCATTCTGCAAGATGCCACTCTCGAGGACGAGACCCCAACCCGCGCGCCAGCCGTCAAGACGAAGGCCCGCAGAGCATAGGAGAAGACATGTATCACCACATTAAGGAATTGATGTATACGGTCGAAATCGGCACACCGGATCCGAAATTCGGCAACATGTTGCTGGAACAGTTTGGCGGCGCCAATGGCGAGTTGGCTGCGGCAATGCAATATTCCATTCAGGGATGGAATTGCGACGACCTGGAGCGCAAAGACCTGCTGATGGACATCGGCACGGAAGAACTGAGCCATCTCGAAGTTGTCGGGACGCTCGCCCGCATGCACCTCAAACCTTTAAAGCATGAGCGGTCAGCAGCCGAAGCCGATCCGCTGATCGCAATAGCCGGGGGAGGGGGCGTGGCCCTCCAAAATTCTCAAGGAAATCCCTGGACGGCAGACTATCTCAAGGTAACGGGCGAGCTGGATGTTGACTTGCGCAATGACATTGCTGCAGAAGCCCGAGCTAAGATTGTGTATGAGCGTCTGATCCAGTTCACCGACGATCCAGGAACGATTCAAGCCCTGCAGTTCCTTATGACACGCGAGATCACGCATATCAAGGCGTTCACGGTCGCCCTCGAAAGTATGGGAAAGAAGCCGTTCTCAATCGGCAGCCTTCCTCCAAGTTCTGATCTCGTGCGCCAGTACTTCGATGACTCGACCGGTGTCGGCGACAGAGGAGAGGCAAATATGCGTGGGCCATGGAACGATGCCGATGACATCGAGCTGGTGGAAGCGCCCGCATTCAAAGAAATGGCCTCCCATGAGCAGGGAACCCGTCGGGCGAACGGTTCCAATGGTTCGACATCCGGTTCTCGGCCAGGACCGCGCATTCTGAAAAGACGATAAGGTTTCACTTTGATGATTCTCGTTGGATGATCCGCTGGCGCCATTGTGCCAGCGGATTTTTTGAAGCTTCCGTCGGTTGCCACATTCCTTCCGGGCAACGCAGCACTCTCTACCCTCAAGCCAAGGCAGGTGTGAATCGGCTTTCCCGAAGACCTTTTTACGCGAGTCAAGCCGCATCGTAGATATTGGCCACTGAGTTTTTGCTACGCTGAGATTCACGAAGGAGGTCGCAGATGGCTCGATTTCAGCAAAACAAGCAAGCGACGGTCATGACGAGGTTGACTGAACTTCTAAGGATTAAAGTCATTGTCAAGGTTGAAGACCTAGGCGAAATCCGCGGCGTCATCGAGGAGATTGTCGCGCCCGCCATTGCCGAAGACCTTCAGCAATCGATTGATCTTACGCAATTCAAGGTAAAGCTCGAATCTGGCGAAACGGTGACCGTTCCCGGTTCTGCATTCTCCAAGATCGAGTATGCAATAACCCGAAACTAGGGCATCCCGGTTTCCACTCATCCTCAAAAATCGGTGGAGGGGGTGAGCTCTCTGGGGTCGATTCGACGCTGCACAATGCGTTGCCCCTGAGGCACCGCTTACCTTCGCGTGCGGAGGAAATCAATGAAACGTCGCCAAGCAATTTTCGGAACCAGCCGCCGCTGATCGGCAGGCACGATTTCGTCCATCATTTTTTTGGCAAGATTTCGTACCTTCTCCGACGCCTTGCTCATACGTCCGGCCTCGAAGGGCGGATGTGGATCGTATTCAATCACCAACTGAATTGCCTCGGCCTGCTCACGGCCTGCAATATTAGCGGCAAGCCAAAGGGCCAAATCGATGCCTGACGACACGCCTGCGGCGGTGACGATTTTTCCGGAATGCACAATGCGCTTGTCTGGTTCGGGTTTGGCGCCCAGAATCCTGAGAACGTTTATTTTGTACCAGTGCGATGTCGCGGGGGTTCCTTTCAAGATCCCCGCAGCCCCCAGAATCAACGAACCGGTGCAAACCGACGTTGTCCAAGTGCTTGTCTTGCTTACCTCGCGCAGCCAATCCAGGACATCGTCATCTACCATTTGGCCCGGTGTTGTTGAGCCACCTGGCACAAGCACGAGATCGGGCGAGGGAGTTTCGGCCAGCGTGTGTGTAACGCCCAGCAGTAATACGCCGCCTTCTGTTGATACCGGTTCTAACTCTTTGCCGACAAATCGCACTTCGGTATTCGGCATGCGCCACAACACTTCCCACGGTCCGATCGCATCGAGAGCAGTTACGCCGGGATAAAGAAGGATGGCTATTTGAAAGAGCTTGTTCCTCGTCTCCATGTTGATATTGTCTCGATGTACGTGTGACGCGTTCAACTTGGCTTAGACAATTTTTCCACTCAGGGGGACGCTGGCCAACCCTTCGCGATTTTCGAAGGTGGGCTATAAGCTCACCGGGCGAATATTCGCGAAGTTTGCCAGTGAGTGTGATGTCGGCGCCCGGCCTCCCACTTTGATTCAAGATGCGCACCTCCCATCCAGTGGGAAATCTGGTCTGTTTCTGTAAGGGCGCGCCATACATCATGCATTGTCGCCGCGATCTCGATCGGACTTCACGACACAAGAATCAGCCTCGTTACATGTCGGTAACTCGCTCTTCATGAGCTGTCAGATGCACGCGTAACAATATTAGATTCTGGATCGCGTGCCGCTGCGGTTCCGCTTGCAGGACCGATTGAGTCTGATCTACAGAGCAGCCGAGAGGTTTTTCAGACTCCCACACAACTCTGTTTTCTTTGTGCGGAGAGTTGTGCGATACCGCTTTGCTTACGACTTGCCCGCGCGGTCGCCATACTCCCAATCGTAGGGAACACCAGTCTCGCCGAGAATGAACCGTACAAGTTCGGCATAGGCCGCTTCGGCGCGAACATCATTTGACAGAATAAGAACGCAACGTTGGCTCTTTTCGAGACACACCATAGTATTGGCGGTAATCTCGTTGTGCCCACCCTTGAAAAAGCCGTGTCCCTGCGGGCCATCGAATACCACGACCCCGAGACCCGCATACAAGTCTTTGCGTTGTTCTTTCACCGGCAGTTCAGGAAGAAAAAGCGGAAACTGATGGGCGGTCGTAATATGCAATTGCGGTCTTGTAAGTTCAGCGCGCGACGCGGTACTCAGGCCGTCGCCGCGCACTAATGCAGCGGTGAATTTAGCCAAGTCAGAAATGGTCGTATCCATGGAGCCGGATGCGCGCACTTTGCTGCGTTGATCGTGTTCCTCCGGTTTACCCTGATCATCCCAACCATCAGCGAGATTGGAAGCAAAATCGTCGCGCCATATCAAACCGGTGCGAGCCATGCCCATACGATCAAAATTAGCTTTTGTCAGGTCACCGACACTGATGCCTAATCCCTGTGCCTTGCGGCCGTGCTCGATAGCAAACTGCAACAGGACAAATCCATCGCCCGAATAGCTATAGCGGCTGCCAGGTTCGAAATGGATGTGGAATTGGCGGTCGGGTTCAGCAAACCAGAAGTTGCGCAGCCCGGTGGAATGAGTGAGGCAGAGACGCGGAGTGATTTTCTCCCAGCGCGGATCGGCCGTTAGCCCTTTATAGGGGCCGTATTTTTCCGCAAAATTCGGGTCGGACCCATCATCATAAGAAGCGAGCGGTCTTTCGAGAATGTCCTTGATCGGCGTATCGAGTTTCAACTTGCTTTCATCCACCAACCGCATCACGTTGTAGGCGAATACCGCTTTGGTTAAAGAAGCGCCATACATTACTGTGTCGATCGTCAGCGGGTCACCTTTCACATTCCGCACACCATAAGCGTGCACATACCCGACCTTCCCCTTATCAATGACCGCGATTGCCAAACCTTTGGCATGAGTAGCGGTCATCGCCTTGTGTACTGCGGCGTCGATATTGGAGGCGGCAGGGATTTTTTGCGCGGCTGCAAAAGGAGTCGCTATGGCGATAAACAATAACCACGAAAATAAAATCTTCATTCGTCCCTCAGTATTTTGTCGACCGCATTGGTTGTTACGTGTAAGACCTGGCAAAAGTTCGCCGGTGGCAATCGTTATTGTTTCACTCTCTACCCTCGGAAACCGCTAGCCCATCCTTCACGGTTTTCGGAGGGTGAGGGTATGCCGTGTGTCGCGTGAACATCCCCACTGAAGCCAGAACGAACTTGAGCGGGGGCCACCGGCCATTGCCGAACCCCGGGCCGTCCGATCAGATATCCACCGAATCGCTCCTGGGAAATGCATCATCCAAAAATCCTAACCACACAAATTTGAGGAGGACCTATGTACGTCGTCATCGGAGCCACGGGCAACACCGGGCATGAGACCGCAAACAAGCTTCTCGCCAACGGGAAAAAGGTGCGAGTTGTGGGCAGAAACCTTGACCGCCTTAAACCGCTAGTTGCCAAAGGGGCGCAGCCGTTTGTGGCAAATGTAATGGACAAAGATTCTGTTCGAAAGGCATTCGACGGAGCAAACGCGGTTTACCTCATGTTGCCGCCGAATGAGAAAGCGCAGGACTACCTTTGGGAGGCAGAGCAGAAGGCGGAGGCCTACGCATTTGCCATTGAGAAAAACGGGGTGAAACATGCGGTAGTGCTCAGCAGCGTCGGCGCGGACAAAGCCGAGAAAACGGGGCCAATTGTCGGCCTACATCGGCTGGAGGAACGGCTGAACCGGATTTCAGGGCTGAATACGCTGCATCTGCGAGCAGCGTATTTTATGGAAAACACTCTAGGGCAGGCCGACGCTATTGCGCAGATGGGATCGGCGGCCGGACCGATACAGCCTGAACTGAAATTTCCCTGCATCGCAGCGCGCGACATCGGCGATTTTGCAGGTGATGTGCTCTCACGTCTCGACTTTGCCGGACACCAGGTGCAAGAACTTCATGGACAACGTGACATAAGCTATGGAGAAATTGTCGGCGTGATTGGCAAGGCGATCGCAAAGCCTGATTTGAAATATGTGCAACTTACACCGGAGCAATTCCGCGATACGCTCGTGCGGATAGGCATGTCAGGAAATATCGCGGGTGCGCTCGCGGAAATGGCGCAAGGTATTAATTCGGGGCACGTAACAGCCCTGGAACCACGGTCACCGCGCAACACAACTCCGACGTCGTATGAGCAGTTTGTTGCAGGGACCTTCCTGCCGATTTATCAGAGCAAGCGAAAAGCGGCATGACTTTGGTAGCCTTTCTAGTGATGAACCTGAGCTACTGCCGGAGCGAAGGTCTTTGCCTTCGCTCCGTATCATGCGGGATTCCCACTGTTTGCCAATGAAACCAAACAGCAGCCGCTGGTGGACTACAGCGATCGCAGGAAATTTAAAATGTCCTGCATTTGTGATGGGCTAAGCGCGCGGAAATTGTTTATCACTGCGTTTGCTTCAGATCCACATTTACCCTGACTCAAGCGAGTGAAGTGCTGCCCACGGCAATCGTTTCCAGACCCGGCGTGAGCGAGTATGGCTTGGAGCAAGTCAGACGTTCTCCCATCGTGCAGGAAAAATAAACGCTGACCAACGCCCCATAGTGGAGCGGTACGGAATTCATCCGGGCCAGCAGCTCCCTGGACGATCCCGTCTGCTAGATTCGGGCCCATGTGATGGAGCGCGAAATCAGAATAGGGATGGTAGGTTTGCTTGCCGCCAGTGTAGAGCGAGTCGCCACTGGTGAGTGACTGAGAATGGCAAAACGCACATCCGACGCTGGCGAACAGGCGAGCGCCATTCTGGCTGGATGACGTAGTTGGCCCGGGTTTTGGCGGCGCCAGCATCCGTGAAAATGCGGCAAAGTTCACGATGTCAGAAGACATCTCCGAGACCGTGCCCACACCGGTCTGATAATTCGTGCTGCCGCTGTTTCCGTTGAGCATGTTGCTGGCATCTTCGGGAGCGGGATTGTAAGCGCAGCCGGGAACCAGAGTTCGTTCGCTGGGAAATAGCTCATTCGCGGTGCCGATCTCCACGTTGTAAGCCTCGCCCGCGAACATCAGTAATGATTTGTTTTGCGCCTTCCAGCCGAAGCGGGTGATGGTTCCGTCATTTCCGTTGGTGTTAAAGGTGCCGCCGATCCTCATGCGGGAGCGCTGAAATTTGCTAGAGGCAAGATTTGCCTTCAGGGTGGAGTCAGATGTGCTTTCGACTAATCCCAAACCGAAGGTTGGCGTCGGAATTCGAAAGATGATGTTGTGGGCAGAAATTTCCTGGTCGAACGGCGGCTGGGCAAGGCTGCATCCCGGAGCATCACTTCTTCCGGCGATGCTGTAGAGGCCGTGAACGCCACCATCCAAGGATCCATCTGGATTGATGATGAAACGTGCTTCACGCACCGGACCATCGGCCGTGATGAATCGCGGCACTTTGTTTCTAGCGCCGTCGAGGCCTGCCAGCGCGACTTGTGGGTTGGGAACGGGATTTTGCGGACTCTTCAGACCAGGACTACTTCCTCCAATTGCGGGCTGCTCATGGCACATCACGCAACTGTTTCCGTTGAAAGTTGGCCCTAATCCGCTTCCCGGTTCGATTTTTCCTGACACCGAATCGACGTTCTGGAAGCGCGCGAGGGTCTGATTGAAGAAGGCAACCTGGTCAGCGTTGGATGTGGGATATGTTCCGCCTGCCCCGGCTGGTCCGGGCCGCGGTCCTGGGTCGTGTTGCGCCGATGCGAGCGAGATCATCAGCAAGGGAAGGCATAGATACACACTTACTGTTATCGAATTTTTCATTCGGCATCTCCTCTGCCGGCTGCGCACACCTCAGCCAGCTATGTTTTGGGACGATAAGCGCGCATGTACAGGCTTGCGATTCGCGCAAGTTCGGGGAAACCGTACCTGCGGAATTTGCCTTGGGCTGCGGCCCGAAGGATGGAATTAAACGTTACGCGCGTAACGTGCTTCGAAGTGTGAAACTCTGGTGGGGAATATAGGCGTGAAGCGGGATGCGGTCAAGACGAGTTAGTACCATTCACTAGTACATGCAAGGCCTACTTACAGTTTCCGCGGGGGAACTCGCATGTTTAGTACTCCGATCCCAGTCCTCATGGCCGTCCTGAGCGGAGTCGAAGATTCCCGTGAATCAATTTCGGCGCCGCATGACCTATCGTCGCCATAGAGCTCAAGCGGCTTTACTGTGACGAATAAAACGATTTCTCAGTCCTGAAACGACTGCACGATCCGCACGTGGAGAGAAAATCTCGACTGGCGAGAATCCGCGCCTGACTGCCAACACCAGAGTCACCGTTAGCAGCGCAACTGTGATTGCAAGGTTTGGCCAGGCGTTCAGTTTCCATTGCCCCTGCCAAATCCAAGTCAAGCGGCTACTAAACGGGAATAGATATGGGACGGGCCAAATGTGTCCGTCCGGGCCTCGAGCACCGATTAGATCTTCGAGCAGATGCACATGGAATGCGAGAAAAGATATCGCGGTCGTACTCCAGCTTCTGCCAGATAAGAAGAACGTGATAACCGAAATAACCATAGCGAACAGCAAGGTGTGAAGCGAATGGTGATACTCCGAAAACCAGTACAGAGGGTGCTGGGAATGCCGTGTCAGGAGTTCAGGAATTATTCCTAAACCGTCCACATCAGGAACGACGGCCGAAAATGTGACTAACGTGCGTTCTCGACGGTTCAGAGGAGCAGCGTTCGCGACTACCCATCCGGTAAGAAAATGCGTCACTGGGCTCATACGATGTTCAATCGTCGCAGAACACTATTGGATTGCATTCATGGGCACCGTCTGCAGTTTCTCCATTAACAGCGGACCGATTTGTGAAACGGAGCCTGCCCCTAAGGTCAGGATCATGTCGCCTTCGCGGGCATTCGTCGTCGCGACGACGGTGGCGTCTTCAAACGAGCTGACGTAGCGAGCAAAATCCTTCCGCTCTCCGACAGCGGAGAAGGATGGGGCACGCAGTTGGAGCGCCGCATTCTCGGCGATCCGGTGCGCGAGAGCTTCGCCAGTAATTCCCTCGATTGGCTGTTCGCTGGCAGGGTAGATATCCAGCACGTAGAGAGAGTCTGCATCTGCAAATGCGGTCGTGAATTCGTCCATCAAATCGCGCGTGCGCGTATAGCGGTGTGGCTGGAAGATGACGTGAATCTTGCGATATCCGCATTGGCGCGCCGCAGCAAGGGTCGCGCGAATTTCGGTTGGATGGTGGCCGTAGTCGTCGATGATCGCAATCCCGTTTACGACGCCGCGGAGCTGAAATCGTCGATCCACGCCGCGGAAATTCTCCAGAGCTTCACGAATTTGCGGAACAGGAATGTCGAGTCCGACTCCGACCGCAATTGCAGCGGTAGCGTTCAAAATGTTGTGAACACCGGGAACGTGGAGGCGAAATTCACCCAGATCTTTGTCGCGAAACTTCACAGAGAATGAACTGAGGCACGGTGGAAACACGGACGTCTGCGCGCGTGGGGCATTTTCATTACCGCTAATCGCATGACGATTCCTGTTGAGAATTCGAAAATCCGAACCAGTTCGCGTTCCGTAACTCACCATTCTGCGCTTCAGCTTTGGCAGCACGCGGCGGAGAATCGGATCATCATTGCAGGCGACAAGAATGCCATAAAACGGGATGCGATCCA
Source organism: Terriglobales bacterium (assembly GCA_036557105.1). Lineage (GTDB taxonomy): Bacteria > Acidobacteriota > Terriglobia > Terriglobales > Acidobacteriaceae > Gp1-AA145. The sequence goes on along the minus strand of DATBIE010000126.1, from coordinate 2,168 downwards.
TGAAGTCGAGAAAGGCTCGTTTCACGTCCTGCATATTGCGATAGCAGTCCATGTGCTCGCGGTCGATGTTGGTCACGACCGCAATGATCGGGGAGAGTTTCAGAAACGAACGATCGCTCTCATCCGCTTCGGCGACGAGGTATTGAGAGCGGCCAAGCCGCGCGTTCGATCCCATAGCGTCGACGCGGCCGCCGACCACGACCGTGGGATCGAGTCCACCCGCGGCCAGCACGGCGGCGACCATGGAAGTGGTGGTTGTTTTACCGTGCATGCCAGCAACGGCGATTCCATACTTCAACCGCATCAACTCAGCGAGCATTTCAGCGCGCGGGATTACTGGAATGTGCAGGCGGCGCGCTTCTTCCACTTCCGGATTCTCAGCAGAAATGGCTGAGCTGGTAACGACCACTTCGGCGCCTTCGATGTTCTCAGCACGGTGCCCTTCAAAGATCGTGGCCCCCAAATTTTGCAAGCGCTCTGTTACGGACGATCGCTTCAGGTCCGAGCCTGCAACCTTGTAACCAAGGTTTAGCAGCACTTCGGCAATGCCGCTCATGCCGATGCCGCCAATGCCTACGAAATGGATACGCTGTATCTTTGCAAACATGAAATTAACTTCTAAGCCACGGATTTACACGGTTTAACATGGGATCAACAATCCAATAGAAAATTCATCGGCGAATGAACGCGGATTGTCGCGGATTAAAAACGACAAAATAAAAAATCCGCGTCGATCCCTGTTAATCCGTGGATGCGTCTGAAGGCTCAATTCCTGCCACCTTCGCCGCCAACTCTGCAATCTCTTTCGCTGCGTCGGGATGAGCCATCGCTCGCGCCGCATCGCTCATCCGGGCAAGGCGCGGCGGATCGTCGAGCAGCGCACAAATCGTATCTACCAGCCACACCTCATCAAGACGCGTTTCTTCGAGGACGACTGCGGCCTTCGCTTGTTCCATGGCTTCAGCGTTGCGGCGCTGATGATCATCAGCAGCTCGTGGAAACGGAACAAAGATGGCAGGCTTGCCGGCGGCTGCAATTTCCGCGACCGTACTCGCGCCCGAGCGACACAACACGAGATCAGCACGGGCGAAAAACGCAGGCATGTTGTCGATAAATTTGTGTACCTCAGAAGATATCGCGATCCTGCTATAAGCGGCTTGCACCTCATTATAGTCACGTTCTCCGGTCTGATGGATGACGTGCAGCGCCGGAATGCGTTTCGCAACTTCGGGCAGCGCGCGAATCACCGCCTGATTGATAGCGCGCGCCCCCTGGCTGCCGCCGAACACCAGCAGCGTCGGTGAAACCGGGGAATACTGCTTCTTCGGAATCTGGAAGAACGCAGGCCGCACGGGCACGCCCGTCACCACTGCGTTCCGAAAATGCTCGGCGGTTTGCTCGAAGTGCACGGCTGCGGCAGAAACGAAGCGCGCGACAACCCGGTTGGCGAAGCCGGGCACCAGATTCGGCTCAAACGCAAGCGTAGGTGTGTGCTTCAAAATCGCGGCGAGCATGGCCGGGCCCGAAGCATAGCCGCCAACTCCAATCACAACGTCCGGCTGGAACTCATTCAGTATTCCTGCTGCAGTGAGGACGGCACGAGGGAGATCGAAAGCGGTTTTCAGGCGTGTCGCGAGGCTCACGCGGTTCAGGGCACCGACTTTGACCAGTTTCAAAGGAAAGTTCGCGGCGGGCACCAAGCGGTTCTCAAGCCCGCGCGCGGTGCCAACGAAGAGTATCTCAGCCTGATAGCGCTTCTGTAGCTCCTGAGCGATGGCAAGGGCCGGAATCACATGACCGCCGGTGCCGCCGCCCGCCACAATCGCCCTCATGTCAGGAATATAAATGAACCGATCGCAATGACAATCGTGGCAACGCAGGAATCATTGCGTCGGTCCTGTTAACGCTAGTGACGGTTTGATCTGATCGTAAGATACCTCTCGCGCTTTTAGCGCGCTCAAAACGACAAGCGCATTGAGTATTCACTCAGCCTGCTTGGAAATATTGAGCAACACGCCAACGCAGGCGAGCGTAATAAATAAAGATGAGCCACCATAGGATATTAGGGGGAGAGGGATACCCTTGGTTGGCATCAGGCCGAGTACGACGCTGATGTTGATGAACGCCTGAACGACAAGCATGCTGGTGATTCCAACCGCAAGAAAGCG
>DATBIE010000125.1:0-3716 GCA_036557105.1 Terriglobales bacterium | reverse complement strand
TCTAAAACGAAAAACCGATTGTTTCCTCTTTGAAGCTGCGCTACCATTTGCGGGCTGTGGTTTAGTAATGCCCACCGATTCCAAATCCCGAAAGGCCATTGTGGAGATTGGCGTGATGCTCCACGAACGCGGGTTTATTGCCGCCTGCGATGGGAACTTGTCCGTGAGACTGGACAAGAAACGCATTTTGGTCACCCCGACGGGGATGTCCAAAGGCATGATGAAGCCTTCGGACCTGGTTGTGGTGGACATGAATGGCCGCAAAATCAAAGGCACTCGCGACGTGACCAGTGAACTCGGAATGCACCTGCTCATTTATCGAATGAGGCCGGATGTGATGGCGATCGTTCATGCGCATCCGCGAACGGCCACGGGATTCGCCGCGGCCGGGCTGGCATTGGACAAACCGCTGGTCTGTGAAGTAGTGATCGGACTTGGACAAATTCCGCTGGCGCCTTATGGAACTCCGGGAACTCCCGAACTGGCGCAAACGCTCGAACCGCTGGTTGCGGATTACGACGCCATCCTCATGGCTAATCATGGCGTAGTCACATACGGCACCGACCTGCAGTCCGCCTACATGAAGATGGAGACAGTCGAACACTTTGCACAAATTGCCTTGGTGACTCATATTCTCGGTCGTGGGCAGCCACTTGAAGGAACAGAACTTGAGAAGCTTGTAGTTGCGCGCAGCAAGTATTTGGGCGCAAAATCCGCGGCATCAATGCCCGTATATTCCTGCGGAAGCGGAACGTCACATCGTCGCTCAAAGCCCTCTTCGGAGGGCGATCTCGCGGACGAGCACTCGACTCTTCTGCGTTCCTGAGCATACCCTTCATCTCACGCGCTCAACCTCTACGTAATCGAGCGGAGCAGGTTCGCCACCGTCTGGCTCACCTTCGATTTTCACCGCATCACCGGGCTTGAGTTCAACTTCTCGGACCGTATGCCTAGTGGAGGTGTGGCCATTCATGTTGTTTGAAGGCAGGTGATCGTCAGCTGCCCAGGATGCCGCTTCACGATCGTTCACGAACAGCTTGTAATGCGAAATCCCATTGTTCAGATCGAAGTACTGGACCGCAATGTCATAAACCCCGTTCTCCCGATTGAATTTGAAACTTGCGGAACAGGAACTCTGGCCAGTACACGCAACCGCTTTCCCCTGCGACGCGGTTTCCCATGGAGTCACATCGACAGGAGCATACCCCGACAGCTGCATATTCTCCGCTTCAAACCGATTCGGATTATGCCCGACTCGACCCAAAGCGTCGTCAATGCGTGACATGCGATGAAACCAGTTCACAATGGCGTCGCGCCAAACAATCGCGTGCCCTGCCTGATATTCCTGCCGGTTCAGTGTCTCGGTGTAGCGTTGATCGTCTACTAGCCCCTTGAGCGACTTCCATTGCTGGACAAGCCATTCTGCCTGTGTCGCGCCTTCATAGTGCGAATCATAGATGTACTGAATGACCGTCTTATTCTGGTGCAGCATGTAGGTGTACGGCACGTGGTGCATGAATAGAAGCAGATCATCGGGACAATTTGTCAACGGTTCATAGAGCAGCTGGACCGCCGGCGCATATTGACTTATGTATCCAGTTCCAGTGGCAATCGTCCGGTCCATTCCGATCCCGTGTGAATCGGCACGGAACCATTGTCCCCAACCATTGCGTTCTGCCGATTCGATACCAGGGCCATAGTGTGGTCCTGTGATGTCGGTGAACGTGCCTGCGCCAAGGGGCCCGGTATAGTTTTCGTAGATGTGCCATGACGACAGCAACATGCTCGAGACGGTGGCAATTACTCGCGGATCGTTTCCAAACTTAAGCTGCGCCCACTCTGTGGCTATCTGTTGAGACGTTAGATCGGGGTTCCATGCCAGGCGGCCATATCCATAAAGATTCGCCATCGCGAGCGGATGCCCTAGCCAGTTTTCATCCAGCCCAACGTTCACCACGGCGTTGAATCCGCTCAGGGCACGATGCCAGACGTGGCCGGAAACGATTTGTTTCACCGGCGTCACGCCCTGCACGTGCATGTCAAAGTCGAGCATCTTCTTCCACATGGGTATGAGAAAGCACAAATGCCGCTGCTGTCCCGTGTATTCCTGTGTGACCTGGAGCTCAATTGCTTCATTTGTGTGCTGCATGGCTCCGAACAACGGAGATGCCGGCTCGCGTGCCTGAAAGTCGATCGGCCCGTACTTGATTTGAAGCACGACGTTGTCTTCAAACTTGCCATCGAGCGGACGAAAATAGTCGTAGGCGGCTTTGGCGCGGTCCGCTTTCAAGTCGCGCCAATCAAGGTGGTGATTGTAGACAAATGCGCGATACATCAGGACCCCGCCGTGCGGCTTGAGGGCACGGGCAATTACATTGGCGGCATCAGCTGCTGTGCGGTGATACTGAGAAGGGCCGGAGCGGCCTTCAGAATCGGCCTTGACTACGAAACCGGCAAAGTCAGGAATTTTTGCGTAAATTCCGTCAACCGTTTTCTGCCACCATTGTGCAACTTGTGGATCGAGAGGATCGAATGTCTTCAACCCGCCCATCGCAACTGGGCTGCTGAGATCGACTGAGAGTGCAAGCTTCACGCCCCAGGGACGGAAGGTATCCGCCACACGGACAAGCTGCGGCAAGAAGTCAGCGCTTAGCACGCGAGGATCAGCATTCACGTTGTTAATGTCACAGGCGTTGATGCCGATGGATGCAAGCAGCCGCGCGTATTCTCGGGCACGAGTCAGATCATTTCGTACTCCGCCGTTTTCAAAAAATATGGAGCGACCCGCATAACCGCGCTCGATGCTGCCATCCAGGTTGTCCCATTGACTGGCCCAGCGAATCGGGGCTGCGGGAGACTCGGAATCGTCGAGCTCCGAAACGTTTCTTTGCTCTGCGACCCGCGCGAGAAAAGAGAATACACCGTAGAGGACACCGCGCTCGGTTGCGCCAAGTATCAGCCAATACTTCGCCTTTTGGGTTTGGATTGTTTTGAGCCAGAATCCGTCGCCGGAGGGAATGCGGGATACATCAAGTTCCGGGAAAATTTTTTCCGCATCCGCAGTTTTCGCCAGAACGAGCGCGCCGCCGGACAGCTTCGTGGATATGTGAAGTTCAGGAACCGCCGAGGTCAGCTCATGCGCTGCACTAATAAGGACCTCACCGCCGTTCAGCGTTACGACCTCACCAGGCAGCAATTTCGCTTGCCATAGCGCCGACATGTTCTGCGCAGAGAAGCGCAGCCATCCTTCGGCGCCGGTTTCAGCATGTGCAAAAGAAGGCGAGACAGACAGAATCACCAAGGCCAGCCAGGAAAGACATTTCATCGGCCTTCAACAATACATCAGCGGTTCACACGCCGGCGAGAGCATTGCATCCTTGCCTTGCGCAGTCAATCCGCGAAAGCCGGGAATGGCTTACACTGTTGCATCAAATCGTGAAACTTTCCGTAGTGATGCCCGTTTACAACGAGTGCGCCACTTTGCGCGATGTCGCCGAGCGTGTGCTGGCCGTGCCTTTCGAAATCGAATTGCTGTGTGTTGATGACGGCTCAGAGGACGGTTCGAGGGAGATTCTTCAGGATTTACAGGCGAGGCATCCGCAGGTCCGCGTTTTTCTCCAGACTCGCAACATGGGCAAGGGAGCCGCACTACGCCGCGGAATCCAGGAGGCGACAGGGGATTTCGTAATCGTCCAGGATGCCGATCTGGAGTACGA
>DATBIE010000124.1:0-11013 GCA_036557105.1 Terriglobales bacterium | reverse complement strand
GTAATGTCGAGTCTCACTTAGAGTTGAGGCCCGACCATTTTGAGTAAAACCCGACAACGATTTCCCCGCCTTAATCCGCTGGATGGAACGATGAAACCTCGCTGGAGACGTTTCTGGAGTTGTGTGTTTGTTGCCGCGCTTACAACATCTGCTTCTGCGCAGAAAGTCAAAGTTGGATACGACAAGAGCGTAGATTTTTCGAAATACAAGACCTACACCTTGGCGGAGCCGGCAATGCCACCAACTCGGCCGACGCTTTATGCGATGGTCATCAGTTCGATCGACACCCAACTGGGATCGAAAGGACTCGAGCGAGTCGATAAGGACGGAGACCTTACTTTGAATGCCTCCGGAGGAATCGACTTTGGAATTGCGGTATCCGGGGGAACTCCGGCCCTATCTTCGTATGGAGGGGGGCCTCCCTCAATGAATTCCACCATGTGGGCTGGGGCTGGCGCTGGAGAGCTGATGCCTGCGGTGCCGGATGCAAGCCTTCATCTTCAATTCGTCGATAGGAACGAAAATCGGATTGTCTGGTCGGGCACAGTTACCCAGGCACTCGACACGGAACAAAAGGAAAAATCGTTGAAGCTGGCGAGCAAGGCAGTCGCCAAATTGCTTAAGCGATTCCCACCCAAAAGCTCAAATTCGGATTGATAGTGCTCGCTGCCAAGCTATTTCAGAGATGTCTGTTTATGGACAGTCCCGTCCACCAACGGACGGACTCCGTCGCCCTGTCGTATCAATCATGTTGTAGAGAAACTACTTACGTACTCCGCAGCTGGGAACGTTATTTGCTTGTGTGTTCTGCAGTTTTAGGGCGAGGTGTCCTATATGAAGAAAACGGAACGGGTGCGGCAGGTGATTTCGGGCCACCTGGATTCGGCAGATTTGAAACAGAGGGCTGCGAACGGGTGGAGGCTGACGGCTATCGAGTGGGAACGCGAGGTCGAGACCACCGAGCAGACAGAAGCCACGCAAGAGCCATTGGCGGCGAGTGTGCCCTTTGGCCTGCAGGTCGCGCCTGAGACCCAGCAATTGGAAGAGAACCCGTCCGAACGCGAAATTCTGTTCCAGATGATGGAGCTTATTGTCCAGGAAGGTTCTTACGCGCGCATTGCCGAGGAAATCAATCGCCGCGGGTTCCGCACGCGCCAGGGTACGAAGTGGAGCCCGGTATCGGTGTTTGAAATGCTGCCCCGGCTGATCGAAGTGGGGCCGCGTGTGTTCCAGACCTCAGAATGGCAGAAGCGCCGGCAGCAGCTCACGCAGCAAGCTGGTTAGGCGAGCTAACCATAGACGCAAGCAGATCGCCTGCGGTGCAGATTGTCAGCTTCCAGTCGCGGTTGATATAGTTTTACTTCCATGTATCGCGACTTTCACGCACTCGACCGCTGGACGAAGAAGCAGGTGCATTGCATTTACCAGGCGCTGATCGTGGCCGTGGCTACCCGGCATGCAGACGCGGTGGACATTAAGTATCTGGTCGATGGGCGTCCAGTGTGGGTCGTTTTGCCCTTGCCTGCTTGGAACGAATACCAGAAGCGCACCGGAAAGACGGTTACCGATCCCCTGGCGATTGCGATTGCGGGTCATTTCTTGAAGACGGCACTCGAATCAGGCGAAGGTGTGGGCCGCGAGATGTATTCACTCACCGTGCCGCAGATGTTGCAACATCTGGATGCGGTAGTAAACGAGCCGGAGCCGGTTGAGGCGTGACAATCAGGCGGGATGTCGCCTATTTTCCTTCTTCTCTGTGGCTTTTCTCCGTGTAACTCTGTGTTCTCTGTGGTAAAGGTTTTGAAAATCCAACCACAGAGGGCACAGAGTTACACAGAGGAACGCCACAGAGTTTACAAGTTAATTTTCCGCCTGCATTTGAATTTCGCCTGATCATTTTTAATTTTTCTTTCGACCTTTGATTCCAACTGCCGCCATCATCCGGCCTGTCAGGGCTTTCTCTGCCCGGTGCGAGAAGAAACGATCGAGATGACATGAGGTGCACAGCCCGAGGTCGGAGATGTTCCGGGCCGGAACCCCCGCTGCGATGAGCTGATGACGGTTTGCCTGGGCGATGTCGAGGAAAATTTTCTTCGGAAGTTCGCTGTGGCCGGGTGCGCGGGCAGTCAAAAAAAGTAGCGGATATTTTTCGTGGATGTCGTCGCGCTCTTTGGTTTCGCGAAAAAGTTCTGCGGCGTAGCTGAACTGAGACTCGAATGCCGAGCGCACCTCGGGACCGACTTCGTAGCAGCAGCCGCGAATCCCAGCGCCAATCGCGGCGTGCAAATCGCACGGCTTGGTTCCAAACCAGCGATGCATCTCCCCCACGCCTTTCTCGACAATGCGCTTCAGGGTTCCGCGCCAGCCCGCGTGAAATACTCCCACGCCGCGGCGCTTGGGGTCGACGAGGATCACAGGAAGACAATCAGCGGTGAGGACCGTCAGCAGCACGCCGGGAATCTTCGTGATGATTCCGTCTCCGGCGAGGGGTTCTGCGGGAAGATCGGTGATGTGGTGAATGACGTCGGAGTGAATCTGGCGAAGCGTGACCATTGGACAAGAACGATTCTGAGCCGTGCGAGGCGCTTGCCTTCGTACATTCCGAGTTATCGCGGAACAGAAAGCACAGCGATTCCTTTCGACCGCGGATTTCGAATCATGGCTGGTGAATCCGAGGTTGAGTGCATGCCCGCCATATGGTTTCGAATATCCACCAGTGCGGGTGCTGAAACCGTGCACCAGCCACGGGATGCGGGCGAGGGAAGTAGCGTGGAGAATTTCGACTCCGGTTTTCGTCAACGTTGGGCGTGTGCTCGTCACTGGATCATACTAACTGGAAATTTTTTCATTGACAGCCTGGGTGGCATAGCCCTACTTAGATCGGGCGCCACAGGACGCGTCACTAAGGCTTACATCAATCGACCGCACGCATGCGTTGAAGCTCGTATAATTTGCCGTTTGCCGTAACACCTTTGGTTAGTAGCTTGGAGAAAAATTCATGCGCTCATTGCTCCTTGTGTTTCTCGCTGCAATCCTTACCGCTGCCGCTCCCGCTCAGCAGCAGAACGAAAAACAATCTACATCTCAGCAGCAACCGGCCGCTCAACAAAAGAAGCAGCAAAAGCAGGCCGAGTCGCAGAAGCAGGAAGAGCCGGCTGCCAAGCCGACCGAGCCTGCACCACAGCAGCCCCAGCCGAAGCCTGGCGAGGACAAAAAGGAAGAGCACTTCGACATGACCGAAGTCGCGCCCGTTGTCACGCATCACCAGACCACATTGAATGGCAAGACGTTGAAGTACACAGCGACCGCCGGCCGACTTCCGATCAAGCGTGGCGACGGAAAAATTGAAGCCGAAATGTTTTTTGTCTCGTACACCCTCGACGGCCAGGATCCGGCGAAACGTCCGCTGACATTTGCTTTCAATGGCGGGCCAGGGTCGGCGTCGATCTGGCTGCATATGGGCGCGCTTGGCCCGCGACGCGTCGTCCTCAACCCGGAAGGATTTCTGCCGCCTGCGCCCTACAAAATTGAAGACAATCCTTACACGCTGCTCGACCGCAGCGACCTCGTGCTGGTGGACGCGATCGGCACCGGCTACAGCCGCCCGGAAACTTCAGAAAGCGGCAAAAAGTTCTGGGGCCTGAAAGGCGACATTGAATCTTTCAGCGAATTTATTCGGATGTATCTGAGCCGGTATGAGCGCTGGAGTTCTCCATTATTCCTATTTGGCGAAAGCTACGGCACTACGCGCTCTGCCGGGATTGCAGGCAATCTGGCGCCGCAAGGGATTACTTTCAACGGAATCACGCTGCTGTCGACGGTGCTGAATTTCCAGACACTCGAAGACACAAAGACAAACGACGAACCGTATATCTTCCTGATTCCGTCGTTCACGATGATCGCGGGCTATCATCACAAGCTGCCATCGGATCTGCAGCAGGACGTGAATAAAGCGCGTCAGGAAGCCGAGCAGTGGGCGTCAGGCGAGTATGCGCAGGCGTTGGCGAAAGGAGACGCCTTAACGCCGGATGAGCGGCAGAAGGTCATTGATCAGATGTCGCGCTACACGGGCCTGAGTAAAGAGGTAATTGACCAGGCCAACCTGCGCATCGATGTGCCGAAGTTCACTCATTATTTGTTGATCGACCAGAAAGTGCGGGTAGGACGGCTGGACGGACGGTTCACCGGACCCGATCCCAATGGGTTGATGGATACGCCCTTTTACGATCCGACCGAAGCGAACATCATGGGACCGTTCAACTCAGTATTCAATAACTACGTGCGCGGCGAACTCGGGTACAAAGTGGACATGCCGTACTTCGTGTTTGCCCGGGAATCCGGCCTGAATGAGAAATGGGATTGGGGCTCGGCGGGCGAAGGCTTTCCCGATACGGCCACTGCACTACGACAGGCGCTGGTGCGGAACCCGTATTTGAAGGTTCTGGTGATGGAAGGCTACTACGATCTCGCTACTCCATACTATGCCGTGAACTACAGCATGGACCATCTGAATCTGCCGCCAAAGTATCGCAGCCAGATTTCATATGAGACCTACGATTCGGGGCACATGGTGTATCTCGCGACGGACTCTCTCAAGAAGATGAAGAGCGACGAGGTAGGGTTCATAGAGAAGACAACCTCGGGGCAATAGAGTTTGAGGCGGAATGGCGCACGGGTGTCTCGCCCATGCAACTCGGTTACATACCGGACCGGCAAGTTTCTGAAGGAGCGACCTGGAGCGCACCGCTCGCCAGTAACTTGCTTCTCTGCTCCTAATGCGATAAAACGGCGCATAGTCATGCTGCCGCGCCGTTTCGCTTTTTTCCCACTCCTACTTGTATCCACTGTCTTGGCGCAAGTGCCAGCCCCAACGCCAGCACCCAGCCTTCCGCAAGCACCTTCAGCTGCGGCTTCTACTGTTGTCGATCATTCGCAAGAAGCCTATGTTATCGAGAAACTTCATACGTCTTATCGTTTCGAGAATGATGGGACCGGCCGCCGCGAACTCTACGCCAAGATCAAGGTGCAGAGCGAGGCGGGCGTCGAAGACTGGGGTCAGCTGGTCGTCGGCTACAACTCGGCGAACGAGCGGGTGGAAATTCCTTTTGTTCGCGTGCTGAAACTGGACGGCTCAACCGTGACCGCTCCCGCCGATTCAGTACAGGACCTCAGCATCCCGCTGCAACATGAAGCTCCCGTGTACACCGACTATCGGCAGAAGCACATCACGGTGCCGGGTCTGCGCCCCGGCGAAGAACTCGAATACGAATTCGTCACCATTACACAGACGCCACTTGCGCCAGGCCAGTTCTGGATGGAGCACGACTTTGCCAAGTCCGGCACCGTGCTCGATGAGCAGCTTGTGCTCGATGTTCCAAACAATCGCATCATCAAGCTGAAATTCAAGCCCGCAAACGAGCCTAAAATCATCAATGCGAACGGTCGCCGCGTTTACACCTGGACAAGTTCGCACCTCGATAAAGACGAGGACGACAAAGACAAGGATAAAAAGAAGAAGGCCCCTAAAGAACCTGAAGCGCCTGCCGTACAGATGACGACCTTCTCCAGTTGGGAGGAGATGGGCCGCTGGTATGCCGCATTGGAGAAACCCCGGCGCGAACCCACGCCCGAGATTCGTGCCAAGGCAGCCGAGTTGACGAAAGGGAAGACGACCGATCTTGAGAAGATCGAGGCGCTCTACGACTACGTTGGCCCGAACTTCCGCTACATAAGCCTTTCTTTCGGTGTGGGCCGATTCCAGCCGCACGCTGCAGCCGACGTAATGCATAACGCATACGGCGACTGCAAGGACAAGCACACGCTTTTAGCGTCGCTGCTCGAGGCTTCTGGATACCACGCGTCGTCAGTACTGATCAATTCCGGCCGGAAAATCGATCCTGATATTCCCTCGCCGTCGCAATTCGATCATGTGTTCACCATGGTGCCTCTCGGCAAAGAAGAAATCTGGATGGATACGACCACGGAAGTTGCACCGTTCCGCTTGCTCGCATCGGTGCTGCGCAAGAAGCAGGCACTGGTGATCCCACAGGACGGCACGCCGCATCTTGAAGAAACGCCAGCCGATCCGCCGATGGTGAACCGCCAGTTTTCCGAAATCGATGGCAAGGTGAATGAATTGGGCAAGCTGACCGCGCACGTGCAATACGAACTTCGTGGCGACACCGAACTCTACATGCGCATGCTCTTCCGCCGTGTTCCGCACAACAAGTGGACCGACTTGGTGAAACAAATGAATGCGCTCAGCGGTCTCACCGGCGAGATCTCCGACTTGAACGTTAGCGACCCAGCGAACACACACGAGGCGTTCAAACTCGACTATAAGATCGATGTCGCGAGTTTTCTTGACTGGTCGAAAAAGAAATCAGACCTGGTCCTGCCACTGTCGCAAATCTCAATGATGGACGCGGATGAAGACAGTACTGATCCAGTCAAGGTCGGCTCACCGCTGGAGTACACCTACAAGCTGAAGCTGGAGTTCCCGGCCAAATATACAGAAGGCGCGCCGCTTCCATTTTCGATGAAGCGCGACTACGCGAATTATCAGGCCAGCTACAAGGTCGAAGGCACCGCCTTTACGGCAGAGCGGAAGTTGGTCACCAGCGTTGACGAACTCCCGTCCTCACGTGTCAGCGATTACCTCGCATTCCGTCGCGCAGTAATGACAGACGCGACGCAGCACCTTTCAATTGACAGCAGCGCGGCCGGGACGCCGACACTCGCGGCAGATCTGAAAGGCGACGATCTCTACGACGCAGCGAAGGCTTCTTTCGATCGCGGAAATTACAAGACTGCAATTGATTTGTTAAAGCGCGTCGTGGATGCCGATCCCAAGCACAAGACTGCATGGATGGATCTCGGCCGAGCGTACATGATCGAGCGGCAAACCGATGACGCCGTCGCGGCGTTCAAGAAGCAGGCTGAATTGAATCCTTACGACGAGTACGCGTACGCTGCGCTCGGCTGGGCGTACACAACCGGACGCCACTACGATGACGCAGCGGCGGCGTTCAACAAGGCACTCGAGATCAACCCGCTGAGCGAATATGCCCATGCCGCTCTCGGTGGAATGTATGCCGAGGCGCACCAGTACGATAAAGCTGCGCCCGAGTTGGAAAAGGCCGTTTCGCTCAAGTCCGATGATGCCGGATTGCAGATCAACCTTGGGGACGCATATCTGAACCTGGGCCAGGATGACAAGGCACTGGCCGCGTTTGATCGTGCGACCGAAATTTCCGCAACGCCCGAGGTGTGGAACAACATCGCCTATCAGCTTTCATTGAAGAAAGTCCATCTGGACCGGGCGCAACAGTACGCGGAGTCAGCGGTCACTGCGATCTCAAATTCATTGCGCAACCTTTCGCTCGATCAATTGTCGGACCGAGATTTGGGTCTGGTCTCATCGCTGGACGCAGACTGGGACACGCTCGGCTGGGTTTATTTCGCTCGCGGCGATCTCGACAAAGCACAGAAATATGTGAATGCCGCATGGACCTTGGGTGAACACGGAGAAGTCGGCGACCACTTGGCGCAAATCTACGAGAAGAGTGGACGTAGGGATGACGCGATCCGGACGTATGCGATGTCAATGTCAGGACTTCGTCCCGCGCTTGAAACCAAGGGACGGCTGGCAGCGCTGGTCGGAGGGGATGCCAAGGTCCCGAAGATGGTTGAACAGCACCAGGCAGACTTGCAGTCGTTGCGTACCGTGCATCTCGGGAAAATAGCTCCGGTTGGAGGGACGGCGGAATTTTTCGTAATCGTTACACCGGGCTCGGGTACGGCGACCGTACAAGCCGCGAAATTTGTCAGCGGGGAAGAGAAGCTGAAGCCACTCACCGAGAATTTGCGAAGCGCAAAAATGGATTTTCCTTTCCCGGATGATGTGCCGACAAAAATCTTACGTCGCGGCATTCTTTCGTGCTCGCAGACCACAAAAGAGTGTGACTTCCTGATGATGCTGCCGGAAGATGTCCACTCTGTGGATTAGCCACTGTGCAGCCTGCGTTCTCTTGGGCTTTTGAAAATCTCTACCACAGAGAACACGTGAGGAACTGAGCTTACACCTCGTCCATGCTGTGGAATGCGCGGTCACTACAAAGTGTCAATTCAGGAAGTACGTCCTATACAGCGTGTCTCTTTGCACGGGCTTGAACCCCGCGTCGCGGATGATGCGACGCAGTTCCTCTTCCGTCGTGCAGTTGGTAACGCCGGCGGCGCGGACGACGTTTTCTTCGAGCATCACTGAGCCAACGTCATTGCCCCCGAAGCGCAGGCCCATCTGGCAGACCTTCAATCCTTGCGTGACCCAGCTCGATTGCACGTTCTGGAAATTGGAAAGGAACAGCCGCGAGATCGCCAGGTTTTTCAGATACTCGACGGAGGTCGCTTCATCCCACTTGCGGCCACCGAGTGCGGTGTTCTGTGGCTGAAATGTCCACGGGATGAATGCCGTGAAGCCGCCGGTTTCCTCTTGCAAGTTGTAGATGGCCTGCAGGTGATTGATGCGATGCTCGTATTTTTCGCCGACGCCGAACATCATGGTCGCGGTCGTGCGCATGCCAAGCTGGTGTGCCGTGCGGTGCACGTTGAGCCAGTCTTCGGTCAGGCACTTCAACCGCGCAATCCGATGCCGCACTTCGTCATCGAGAATCTCGGCGCCGCCGCCGGGAATGGAATCAAGTCCAGCATCACGCAGGCGTGAAATTGTGTCGCGAATCGTAAGCCCGCTGTACTCAGCAATCGCAATGATTTCCGATGCCGAATAGCAGTGCAGATGAACCTTGAACCGCTCTTTGATTCCACGCAGCATCTTCTCGTGCCAATCGATCTTCAGATCAGGATGCAGTCCTCCCTGCATCAGCACGCCCGTGCCGCCAAGTTCCACCGTTTCGCGGATCTTGTCGTAAATCGTCTCGTAATCGAGGATATATCCTTCTTTTGCCTTCGGCCCTTTCAGCGGACGATAAAACGCACAGAACGTGCAATATTCTGTGCAGTAGTTTGTGTAGTTGATGTTGCGGTCGATGATGTACGTGACTACGCCTTCGGGATGTAGCTTGCGGCGGACGGCGTCAGCTTCCATGCCAATGCCGATGAGATCGTCAGAGTTGTAAAGTTCGAGGGCCTGGGCGCAAGTTAGAGACATACTCAAAGTAATTCTAGCTTCGGGGCCGCATATCGTCCAAACGAGAAACTTCTCAGCCACGGATTAACACGGATTGACGCGGATCTGGGAACTGTTCAAAAACAATTGCAAGTGAGTCTCCCAAAGTGATGAGGAAGCCGATTGTCCGCGCAACCGGGGAAACCCTCCACTGTCGTACAATGCACTTTCTGTTTCGCTGAGGAGTGACAATGCACAAGCTGCTTGCCATCTGTCTTGCTTGTTGTTCCATTGCGCTGGTTGCGCAGACTTCGAAGCCAGGCACAAAACCCATGCCGAAGAAGCCCGTCGCATCAGCTGGCCCGCCAACGGCGATCATCGACACAACTGCCGGCAAGATGACCTGCACGCTTTTTCCGGACAAAGCTCCGATTGGCGTGGCAAACTTCATCGGCCTGGCTCGAGGAACGAAGGATTGGATCAATCCGGCCAATGGGCGAAAGATGCATCGGATTCCGCTCTACAACGGAACAATTTTCCATCGTGTGATTCCCGAGTTCATGATCCAGGGTGGGGACCCAACTGGCACCGGAATGGGCGGTCCAGGTTACGCTTTTAAGAACGAAACTTCGCCGGACTTGCTGTTCGATCGCCCCGGCCGGCTGGCGTACGCAAATTCAGGGCCGGATACGAACGGCTCGCAATTTTTCGTCACCGAGGTTCCGTATCCGAGCCTAAACGGGGGTTACACAATATTCGGGCAATGTGACGACCCGAGCGTCGAGGTGGTCAAGCAGATCGCGCGACTGCCGCGGAACGGAAATGACAAGCCTGACAATCCGCCGAAGATCATCAAAATCACGATACTGCATGCAGGAACTGCGCACGCGCCGGTGCACCACACGGCGCCGAAACCGGCGCATAAGCCTGCGCCTCCGGTGTAATTACCCGAATGGCTTGAGCCATTACTCGTCACACAGAAAAAGAGAAAGGAAAATCATGGCACGACAGCCCGGAACTTACGCAATTTTTAATACTTCAGAAGGCACAATCGTGTGCCGATTGTTCGAGAAAGATGCGCCAAAGACTGTACAGAACTTCGCTGATCTCGCAGAAGGGAAGCGCGAATGGAAGCATCCCAGCACAGGCAAGAAAAGTTCAGACCGGCTGTATGACGGCACCATTCTTCATCGCGTGATTCCAAATTTCATGGTGCAGGGCGGAGACCCCGCCGGGACGGGCTTTGGCGGGCCGGGATATCAGTTCGAAGACGAGACCAAAGGTTCGCCGCACAAGTTCGACAAGCCAGGCAAACTGGCCATGGCGAATGCGGGACCCAACACGAACGGCTCGCAGTTTTTTATCACTGTTGCTCCAACTCAGTGGCTTACGGGGAAGCACACCATCTTTGGCGAAGTAATAGAAGGCCAGGAGATCGCGGATAAAATCGCAAACGTGGCCCGCGGCCGGAACGATCGCCCGAATAAAGACGTGGTCGTGCAATCAGTGGTGATCGAGAGAGTGTAAGTAGCCACAGACAGGCACCGGTTCGAGAGAGGCGGAGAGCATGCTTTCCGCCTTTTTCATCTCAATTTCCGGTGTGCCGACGAACGGCTCTCTGGTAATGAGCGGAAGAGCACGGCCAAGTTCCAGGGCCGGCGTGGTGGCGCACGTGCGGTCTTCGCAGCACCGAGCGTGGACTTACGCCGCCTTCAATTGTTCGCGTTTGACTCTCTTTTTCTTTCTGTGAAAAGAAATGCTGGCCAGCCATGGGAATAGAAACAGCGCAGCGCTGGCGGCGGTCGCGGAGCCGAAAATAACAAACACTCCAAAACGCAGAGTAGGCGGGAAATTCGAGAGCAGAAAGATTCCAAATCCGCAACAAATCA
>DATBIE010000123.1:0-18717 GCA_036557105.1 Terriglobales bacterium | reverse complement strand
TCCGTTTACTCCAACTTGCAACCGCAATCGGCCGGCGGCACGTGGGCTTTTAAGAAATTCGTGACGCGCTGGTAGGCGTCAATCTGATTTTCAACGCGAGCAAAACCATGCCCTTCGTTTTCATAAATTTTGTAATCGGCGATCCCGCCATGCTTTTTTACGGCATCGACGACCTGCAGAGTTTCTTCCTTGGGGCATCGCGGGTCGTGCCCGCCAGCCAGGAGTAACAGGGGCGATTTGATCTGGTCGACGAAAAAGAATGGCGAGCGTTCGCGAAACAACTCCGGATTCTTCTTGGGATCACCCATAGTTGCGAGATCGGATTGTTGCAGCACTGGATCTTCATTTTCGATTTCGGTGAACCAGTTTACGAATGGGACGATCGGTACGCCGGCGGCCCAAACGTCTGGAGCTTTGGTCACGGCCATCATGGTCATGTAGCCACCGTAACTGGCTCCCATGGCAATCAGCTTTTTCGCATCGACGAAGCCTGTTTTTTTGAGGAAGTCAGCGGCGGCGAGAACGTCCTGCAGGTCGCCCCCGCCCATGTCGAATAGGTTTGCGTCTTCAAAGTCCTTTCCGTACCCGGTTCCGCCGCGATAGTTCGGGGCGATTACCATGTATCCCTGGTTCACGATGTGCTGAATGAAGCGATTGAAGGAATCCATGGTCTGCGATTTCGGGCCACCGTGGATATAGACGATTGCAGCGTTCTGTCCGTTCCGCTGCATGTTCCGTGTGACGTAGACGAATGCGGAAATGGTCCACTTTCCGTCGCGGCTGGGATAGTGGACAAGAAACGGTTCGACCATGTGATCGGCAGGCACTCCCGCCATAAGGGAATGCGTGACCTGGGTCACTTTGCCTGTAACAAGATCGTGGACCCACACGTCACCAGGTGCGTTTGCGCCGTTGTGGTAGTACAGCAGTTTCTTGCCATCGTGGGAGAAGGCGGATTCCGCGCCGCCAAAGGAGTTCACTCCCTTTTTCAGATGTAACTGCGTGTTCTTGCCGATAGCAACGTTGTGCAAATACAAATTCGTATATCCGTCGGTATTAGCGCGAAATGTTGCCGTCTTTCCGTCTGGAGAAAAATTCCCGCCGTAGACTTCCCATTTTTCTTCCGTAATCCATTTGATCTTCTTGCCGGCAATGTTCAGGATTCCCGCGTTCTGATATCCATTCAAGGCATTCGAAGTGATGAGTAGGGTCTTACCGTCTGGTGCAAAGTCGTTTGCAGCGTACAGCTTCTCGCCTTGGTGAGGCGTCACCAGCGTACTGGTTCCGGTAGCGATATCAGCGACAAAGACATTCGAGTTGGTTCCTTTCGCTTCTTCCTGGGTGTACGCAATGAACTTGCCATCCTTAGACCAGATAGGATTGCTGTTCAGTTTGTCCGCGGGAGTATTTGCAGTGACATGCTTCACATCGCGCAGGATGGTGTCGAACACGTCAATCTCAAAAACAGACGAAGTCTTCGGTTTGGCAATGTAAGCGAGATACCTGCCATTCGGAGACCAGATCGGCTCTTCTTCAGAAATCTCGCGCGTCTTGGTTATGTTCACGACCTGTCCGGTCTTCGGCGAGACAAGGAAAATGTCCCATTGCTCATCGCCATCGTAGTCGGACTGATACGCGATCCACTTGCCATCGGGCGACCATGCTGGATGGGACTGGCGCTGATCACTGACTGTGAGTTGCTCCGGCCAGCCACTTGAAGCGGGCACAAGCCATAGATTGTTGCGTCCAGTGATGTTCGAGACGAATGCGATCGTCTTGCCGTCCGGAGACCAAGCCGTGCCGCCGATCTGGCGCGTCATGTACAGCCGTTCGAGCGAAAGTGCCTCTTCGCCCTGCTCCACATTCGCATCGGGAGTGGCGGTGATCTGCTTGGGATCAGTGATAGCTGCCGGAGGCGTGAGCTTTTGAGAAGCGGCAATCGTGCTCATGATTAGGACGATAGCAAATGCCCGAGGGACCAGATGATTCATAGAGTGAAATCAAAATGATGCGGCTGATTAGCGCAGCAAGATAGCGGAGGGTTGTCCTTGGACCGAAAATGGCCCTGAGGTCAAACCGACGAGCTTGCCAGTGGCGTCCACGCGGAAGATCGAGAGACTCGAATTGCCGTTGTTAGTCAGAACCACCCAATTGAAGACATTGGTCGTATTTGCGCCATTGCCAGTAATTCCACCTGAAAAAACGGAAGCTCCGCCCGAAGCAGTTGCCAGTGAACTCAAAACGCCAGTAGCCGGACTGTATGAATATTGGGAAACCTGACTGGATCCACGGTCCACGGCGTAGACAAAATCGGCCACCGGATCGACAAGAATCGTCGCGGGGCCTACACCAGCAGCAACGGGCGAGCCTGAAGGAATCTGCCTGAGACTTCCGTCCGGAGCGCTGCAGGTGGCAGAAACTTGGATACAAGCCGCGAAAATACTAATGTTGTTTGAACCTGCATTGGCGACAAAGAGGTGATTTCCATCCGCGGCGGGGCAGAGATCTGTGGGGTTGCTGGAGCTTATGCCGGCGCACCGGGAAAAGGCAAAACCGCTTGGATTCGCACCTGCCGTGTAGGTGTTCAACAGAGTCAATGCGCCCGAATCATCAAACGAAAAACTCTGAACGGTGTTAGCGAACTGGTTTGCGACATATAAGAAGTTCCCGGCAGGCGATGCAGTGACCGCGCTTGGGCCGGTTCCGCTTACGTCACCTGCCGTTTCCGTCAAAAATGGGCTACCAGCCACTTCCGTCAAGGTCGTGCCTGAGACTGAGAATACGGATATGGTTCCCGAAGTTACATCGCCGGATGTCCCCTGGTTCGCTACAAAGAGGAACTTGCCTGCAGGGTCTATGGCGAGTGCGATCGGCGTCTCGCCAGCGCCTACGCCCGAGCCAGCGGCTGCCAGGCTCCCATTTCCATTGAATGTGTAAGCCGTGACACTTCCCGCGGTGCCGTTCGCTCCGGAATTTACAATGAACATGGTTTTGCCGTCCGGCGTGACGATCATCTGCGTTGGCTGCACACCGGTTGCAACCGGGCTGCCTTTGCTATCGCCGACCGGGGAAACCGAGCCATTTTCCTGGCTGATGGTAAAAGTTCGGACCAGTTGATCGCCTTGCGTGGCGACCCACATCAGGCTTGTGTTAGACGGGACGCTGGACGAATTCCCGCAACCGGTACATACCAAAATTCCAGCAGTAAGCACTGCAGCCAGCACCCACCGGGACTTCATGCACATGCTTCTTCCTCGAAAGAAAGGTTTCAACATTTCAGAGTTTCCAGGTTTGAATCTCATTTACGTATGTTTTGAGAGCTACTCTCGCTTGGATGCAAGAAGATTGACGCCAAAGATTTCCCAGCCGTGGGGACCTGGAATCCCAGCCCCAGTGAAACTTTGAAACTCTGAAACCTGGTTCTCGAAAAGATTTCTTTCAATTGTGTATCAGGAATGGGCAGAAAAGAGCAAACTGTATGCGTTTATGAGGCTTCTCCAGCCTCCACCGGACTGCGCTGTTCCGGAAGACTTGCATTCGCCAGAGGAATATGGAGTTCTACCGAAAGCCCACCCTCCGGTAAGTTGGATGCCCGCACCGATCCACCATGAAGCTTTATTGCCTGCTCGGTAATGGCCAGGCCCAGTCCGACACCGCCGGTGGAACGTCCGCGAGCGTCGTCAATTCGGTAAAAAGGCTGGAAGATTTTGTCCAGTTCGGAACCCGGCACTCCGGGGCCAGAATCGCTAACGCGAATGACCGCCTCCACAAATGGCCCGGACTTCACGCGTTCTGCGCGGATTCTGACCGGCGTGCTTTCTCTGGTGTACCGGGTGGCATTGCGCACGACGTTTTCAATTGCGCTACGCAAGAGTGTGGGATCGCCGCTCACTGGCAGTTCGTCAAGAATTTCGCAGTCCACCTGGATGTTGCGGGTTTGGGCCTCAAAACTTGCATCGCGGGCAATTTCCTGCACGACTTCTTGCAATTCCACCGGCTGCTTGCGAACACCGCCGGTACCACTTTCCAACCGTGCGATTGTCGTCAGACTTCCAATGAGCTCGTTCATGCGGTCTGATTCGAGTCCGATGCGGTCGAGAATGCCTTGACCTTCCGCCCCGGTACGCTGGCGTGCCAATTCCAGGGCGACACTGAGCCGGGCAAGCGGCGATCGCAGCTCGTGCGAAATATCCTTCAGAAGCCGTGATTGAGCATTCACCAGCTTCTCAATCTGTTCTGCCATCAAGTTGAAATCACGCACCAACTGCGATAATTCATCGCTGTTCGGTGACGTACGTCCATCGACCCGTGCTGAGAGATCGCCGGACGCAAGCTTCTGTGCAGCCTTGCGCAAACGCAATACCGGCGCGGTGAGAAAGCGGGCAAGAAAGTAACAAACCAAACCAGAAGTCAGGACGGCAATTACAATTCCGAGACCCGGTACGCCATTTGGGCCAAACAAGGCGCTCTGCCCAGGCGGCAATTCGGTCACAAGCATGTAGGTATGGCCATCTGCAGCCGTCATTGAAACGCGCAGCATTTGGAAACGCGGATTCAATCTGCCCAGGAATGTGTCTGTCGTGCGACGCTTGCCCTGCGCCACCTGCACGAACCATGGCGGAACTCCATGCCCCAGCAGAGATTCGCCGTCACGAAACAGAACAGTTCGGATGTGTTCAGTGTCCCGAATTTTGTGGAGGTAATCGCGTAACTGCTCCGTGCCCCCCGCTTGGTATGCCGAAACCGCTTCAGCAAGATACTTCGACTGCATGGCCTCGATGGTGGAAGCCTGGCGGGCTGGGCGCATTGCAACTGTCACCAAAATCGCGAGCGCCACAAACAGGGCCTGTGCCAACCAGAAGGACAGAAAAATTTTTAGGAAAAGGCTCTTCATCGAGTTGCATTCTTCGTTTTGGGACGAGTTAAAGCAAAAATGTAACCTGCGCCACGGACAGTCTTAATGTGATCACCGCTCTCCGAGTCCCCCAATTTCTTACGCACTTTACTCACATGCATATCGATGCTGCGATCGAATGGAGAGAATTTGCGCCCCAAAACCTGATCGACAAGCGCCTCACGGGTCACAACACGTCCCGCCTCCCTGAGCAGCACCTGTAAAAGTTCAAACTCCACGGATGTCAACTCGACTGCCTTTCCGCAGTGCATAACGGTGCGAGTCGCGGGGTCGAGCTCGACATCGCCCACACGAATCACCTCAGGAACTTCATGTTCACGGCCCTTCTGTGAACGCCGTAAGATTGCACGAATTCGGGCCACGAGTTCCCGAGGATTGAAGGGCTTTGGAAGATAATCGTCCGCACCGATCTCAAGTCCGACGATGCGATCCACATCCTCCCCGCGCGCGGTCAGCAGGAGGACAGGAATTCTGGAACCATCTCTGATCCTGCGTAACACGTCAAAGCCATTCAAGCCGGGCAACATCACGTCGAGTACGATCAATAAATGATCACCGCTCAACGCGCGGGGAAGTCCTGTTTTCCCGTCGTGGACGGCTTCCACCTGGAAGCCTTCGGGACGAAGATACTCGCTTACAAGTGCGCACAGTTCAACATCGTCATCGATGACCAGAATACGTTCCACGCTATTCATTCTAGTAGTTCGTCGCCACAAAACTGGTAAAGAATCGTCAAACCATAGGAATCTATGGTTTACAAAGATTTACTCGGATTGACTCACTCTTTACGGCCAAAGGTCTGCCACGCGTGTTTCCATTCTATGTACGGATGAAGTTGTGAATCAGGAGGAAGAAATGACATCCATAAAAAGAACACTGACCGCGGTTGTATCCGGCCTGGCGCTGTGCGCATCCATGGCAATGGCCCAGGACCAGACAAGTCCGCCGGTAAAACCGGCGCATCACATGCACCGGATTTACATGAGAGGAGGCGGTTTCGGCTTGCCATTGAGACAACTGAACCTGACTGACGATCAAAAAGCTCAAGTGAAGCAGATTTTCCAGAGCTCGAGAGCGAACTTCAAACCTCTGATGCAGCAGGAAATGACTGCCCGTCAACAGCTCGCAGAGCTGGTGACAAGCGGCAATTTTGATCAGGCAAAGGCTGCGGCAATTGCCGCTCAGGAGAGCCAGACGCATGCGCAGATCGAGGTTGAGCACGCGAAGATCGCATCGCAGATCTACCAGCTTTTGAGCTCTGATCAGAAATCAAAGGTCTCGGAGATCATGACGCAACGTCAGCAACGCATGCAGCAGCGGATGCAGAAGCAGGGTGAAACGACAGCACCCGCTCAGTAACGCAAGTTATTCGAGGGCGTGGGCGGATTTGAATTTTGCGTCCGCCCACTAGTTTTCTTTTCTTTTGCGTTCGTTTCAGAGACTCCAGTGGTAGTGGATCAAAGGAGAGCACGTTGGCGAATCTAGAGTACTTTGGCAAACCTCTAATGACCAATAACGATTTCATCGATCTCGTCGCCCGCGAAATTGCGTTCGGAATTGATGATGCCGTCCGCTATTGGCTTGGTCGCATTGAGAGGGAACTCAGTGAAAGCGGCCTAAGCGCGGATGAGCAGCTCCGGGCCATTGAACTGGTGCTGCAGGAATACAAAGCGGTAACTGGAAGTTTGGACTTCGATTGCGCACAGGCGTGATCTTTGGCGGACAAACTCTCGCACGGCGGCCCAGCCGCAGCGCATTTAGGTTGATTTGGAGCAAGGCAATGAATTTCGACGCGGCAATCTCAATCCTTAGCCATTCCAACTGGGGCTTTGTTGCGGTCTGGATCGCTCTGCTGGCCGTTGGCCTTGCTTCAAGCTTTCCAGAGGATTCCGGTTCCAGGCAAGAGAATCTCACGAACCGAAGAAAATCCTAATGATCCTTTAACGGCGAGACTGCGGCGTGCCTCCTGTTAAAATTTGCTTTGGCAGCTTATGTTCCCTAAACGCCTGCTTCCTCTCCTTCCATACTTGAAAAAGTATCGCAGCAGCTACTTTTGGGGTGGCTTGTGTGTGCTGGTGATGAACTCGGCCTGGGCGTTGATCCCACCTATCATCGGTAAGGCGATCGACGACATGCGCAAGGCCGGAATTTCGATGCACAAAATCGGAATGCTTGCGTTGCTGCTGCTGGCCATTTCCGGAACAAAGGCGATTTTCCAATTTCTGATCCGCTGGATCCTGATTGGGGTCTCGCGCGACATTGAATTCGACCTGCGTAACGATCTATTCCTCCATCTCGAAAAACTTTCACATAGCTTTTATCAGAGAACGCGCACGGGCGACATCATGGCGCGAGCAACGAACGATCTGAACGCAGTGCGGATGTTACTGGGTCCCGGATTCATGTACACGGCCAACACAGTCGTGTTTACAGCAATCGCTCTGGGATTCATGATGCACATCAGTTACCGACTTACGTTTTATGCATTCCTGCCTCTGCCGGTAGTGAGCATCATCATCCAGTATTTTGGCCGGCAAATTCACGAACGCTTTGAAAGAATCCAGGCGATGTTTTCGGAGATATCCGCACGGGCGCAGGAAAACTTTTCCGGTGTGCGGATCATTCGAGCATATGTCCAGGAAGAAGCGGAAATCTCAGGGTTCGAAGTCGCAAATCGCGAATATATTTCCCGCAGCCTGACGCTGGTCCGCCTGATGGGAATGCTGTGGCCCACGCTCGAAACCATGCTGGGCCTGGCAATCGTACTGGTGCTGTGGCTGGGCGGACGCGAAGTGATCTACGGCCGGATCAGTGTCGGGGACTTTACTGCCTTCAACACTTTTATGGTGCAGCTCACTTGGCCTGTGATTGCGTTGGGATGGGTAATCAATATTTTCCAGCGTGGTACTGCGTCGTTGGTCCGCATTAATGAATTGATGCTGCAGCAACCGGAGATATCGGACAGTCCGAAGTTGGTTGCGAAAGATCTCGCACAGGATGTTCAAGGCGAAATCGAATTCCGCAATTTGAATTTCGCTTATGACGGCGTGCCGGTACTGCGCGACATCAGTTTGCGAATTCCCTCGGGAACAAGCCTTGCGATTGTTGGTCCGACGGGCGCGGGCAAGACAACGCTCGTAAGTCTGATCCCCAGAATTTATGATGCCGAACCGGGATCAGTACTGATTGATGGACGACCGATTCGCGAGTATCCGCTGGCAATGTTGCGGCGAAACATTGGATTCGTGCCGCAGGAAACCTTTCTTTTTAGCGAGACCATTCGAGAGAACATTGCGTTTGGCGTTCAGGATGCAGGCGAGGAAGATGTACGCTGGGCGGCGCAAGCGGCGAATATCGCGAATGAGATTGAAGATTTTCCTGAGGGCTACAAGACGCTGGTCGGAGAACGCGGCATTACACTCTCTGGAGGCCAAAAGCAGCGGACGGCCATTGCCCGCGCACTGATCCGCAATCCCCGCATTTTGATCTTGGACGACGCGCTTTCGAGCGTGGACACGCAAACTGAAGACAAGATTCTGAATCATCTGCGGAGCGTGATGAGTGGCCGAACCACAATTTTCATTTCCCATCGCGTTTCGACTGTGCGGAACGCTGATCGAATCGCTGTGTTGCACGGAGGGCGGATCGTCGAACTTGGAACGCATGAGGAACTGCTTCAGCGAAACGGGTACTACTTTGATCTTTATAACAAGCAGTTGCTGGAAGAAGAACTGGCAGAAGTATGACCCCGAAGCCTTTAACCGCAGAGGGCGGAGAGAAACACCCGAGATCGCAGGGAACAGCGAAAACGGAAACTACTGCATTCTTGCCGGACGGTGTTGACTCGAGTATGACAATTCTTTTCGCCGGTATTCGCTAAACTCTCCAGATGAAAAGGCGACCGATCGCCGAACTGCTGGATACAGACTCTGGCACACCTGACGAGATAACCGCTTCGTTACGCGATCTGCAGTCGTTTAATCAACGCCTCGGGGGAGTTTCGACCACGCACCATCTGGTCGATCGTGTCGCGCGCCGGATGAATGCGAGCGAGTTGTCAATGCTCGAAGTCGCCGCGGGAGCTGGTTACGTGCCATCTTGCGCAGCATTATCTCTAAAAGCAGCCGGCATCCGAGTGGCGATCACGCTACTGGATCGCGCGGCCACGCACCTTCCCAACAACGGCACTTCACGCAAAATTGTGGGCGATGCCCTCACGTTACCCTTTGCGGACTCAACCTTCGACATTGTTTCTTCGTCGCTGTTCGTACATCACCTTTCGCCGGAGCAAGTCATTCAGTTCATTCGCGAGTCGCTGCGGGTTTCCCGAATCGCGGTGTTGGTGAACGATCTTGTGCGCCATCGGGCACACTTGCTTCTTGCGTATGCAGGAGTCCCACTTTATCGGAGCCGGATTACCCGCAATGATGCGCCGGCGTCTGTGAAGCAGGCTTACACGATTCAGGAGTTACAAGAATTTCTGAACAAAGGAGGCGCGGCAGAGATAGACGCTCGCCAGTTTTTTCTTTTCCGGATGGGAGTGATTGCCTGGAAGCGAGTCCCAAGCGCATGATTTTCGACTTGGCAATTATTGGCGGTGGTCCCGCCGGATGTGCTGCGGCGATTATCGCTGCGCGGAACGGCGCTCGTGTCGTTCTGCTTGAACGAGGGAAGTTGCCTCGGCACAGAGTGTGCGGGGAATTCGTCTCCGCCGAGTCGCTGGAATTGTTGAACGATCTGCTCGGAAGTGAGTTTGAGCGATTGATGTTATCGGCTCCCCAGATCTCGCAAGCGAGGGTCTTCGCGGATGGGAGAGTGGTCCAGGCGAGGATTTTTCCGTCAGCAGCCAGCATTTCGCGGTTTGATCTGGACGCGGCGTTATGGAAGGCTTGTGTTGCGTGCGGTGTTGAGGCGCCTGTGCAGAGTGCAGTTCGCAACCTAAGCGGACGCGGTCCATTTCATCTGACTGCAAATCATGAGGTTTTCGAAGCAAGAGCTGTTATCAACGCCGGAGGGCGTTGGTCCAACTTTACGAGTTCAACTACGCGCGCGTGCGTTACCTCTGAGAAGTGGATCGGGATCAAAGGACACTTCATCGAAGAAGCCGGGTCCGATTCGGTCGATTTGTATTTCTTTGACGGCGGCTACTGTGGCGTGCAGCCTATCGAAATCTGCAAGAGCGGCTTCCGGCGGGTGAACGCATGCGCCATGGTGCGTGCAGATGTCGCGAGCACGATGGGAGATATCTTGAAGCAGCACAAGGCCCTCCATTCGCGAAGTCAGTACTGGGGTGCCGCAACGGATTCTGTGACAACATCGCCCTTGATATTTCATGAGCCGGAGCCGTTCCAGGGCATCATGCTACAGGCAGGCGACGCGGCGATGTTTGTAGATCCTTTTGTTGGCGACGGTATTTCCCTGGCGCTGCGTAGTGGCTCACTGGCAGCAAAGAGCCTGTTACCATTTTTTCGAGACAAAATCTCACTGGCGCATGCTGGAGAAGCCTACTCTCGGGAATATCTGCGCCGATTCGGGCGTGTGTTCACGAACTCGTCCCGACTGCGTAGCCTGATGCGATGGCCGCAAATTATTCGTAAGCCGGTCCTTTCAGCTTTGGCGAAAGCCCCGATTGTCACGAATCAGCTTGTCAGAATGACGCGCTAGCGGATCACCAGGACTTCGCGAACGTTATCCCGCGAAAGGAAGAACTTAATGGAGGCAAAGTCGCGAAAGAGATTCTCAATGTGTCGATTGTTAAATACCCGCTGCAAAGCGAAGTTCTTCGCCGAGCGGTCTTTGCGGCCTGCGCCTTTGGCATTGAGCACATGCATTTCCAATGCATCCGTTCCGGTTATGTGATAACGGTAATAAGGCGCGTCAGGTCCGGCTTCTCTGGTATGAAAGAAAGCCAGCAGCATGGCACCTGGTTTCATTTGCGACCAAAGCCGCCCGATTACAGGTTTTACAAGGCTTTCGTCGAGATAGTCGGCGAGGTTCCAGCAGAAAACCAGGTCGAAATGCGTGTTGGGATAGGCAAGATTCTCTTCCAGGAATTTTTTGCTATCGAGAGTTGGCAGGCCTTGTTCGTCGCTAATAGCAAGTGCCGAATCGGTCGAGGCTTCCAGCAGGTCCTGACTGTAGATCCGATGACCGCGTTCTGTAAAGAACCGTATGTTACTCGCCGAGGTGGCGCCGATATCGAGCACACAGAGCGGTTCTTCAGTCTTGAGCCTTCGCGAGAGTTCGGCCATTGCGCTCGAACGGCGTGAAAGACGCTCCTGAACTTTCGGTTCCGGCGAGACCGCTGGTGTGCTGCGAAAAAATTTCATCTTTGAAATCGGTTCGTAAAGAGTCCGGAATGACTAACATTCGGACAAACCCCGTGCTTTGCTCAATATAACTCGCCGAGCACACTGGAGGCCAGATTACTTGCCCGGTTCAGGCGAAACGGGAGTGGGACTCGCTGGAGCTGCCGCCGCTATTGCCGCTGTTCCTTGAGAGGCTTGCGGTCTGGTTTCTAACAGGATTTCAAGTTTACCTTTGAAATAAGCCCCTTCTTCGATGGCGATCCGGCGAGTCTGGACATCACCAGTCACGACCGCGGTCTTGCGCATTTCGGTACGACCGCTGATCTGGAGGTTTCCTTCGATGGACCCGCTCACGGCCACGTTTTTGGCAAACACATCGGCGTGAACTCGGCCATTCGGGCCAATTGTTAAGGTGTTTCCACTCAACTGGATGCTACCCTCGACCTGGCCGTCTATGTACAGATCTTCATTGCCAGAAATATCTCCGCGAATGGAAACAGACTTTCCGACGTGGGCAAGCTCGCCCGAAACAGATGCAGTCATTACCCCTCCCGCGAATGGCGCGATACGGCAGTAGGATTGTAAACCATCCCACTTTCGCCAGCGCAGGTGGTGGCCGACAGGTTGCACGAAATGACATCAACGGACTGAGAAGTAGGGCTTGTCTGCGTGCAACATCGGAGCTATCGTTACTCCTCTAACAAATTGGGAATAGATGCGGCTCAATGGAAAAACCGGTCTTTACGGTCTAATGACCTTGCTACTGGTGGGTGTCTTTTCGCCCATAGTTCGAGTGGGAGCCGAGAACAACGCCGAACTTGCACCAGCTGAACTTGTTCGTCGCGCTGTGAACAATGAAGTCTCGTCGAACCAAAGCGCTGCGCGCCACTTCATGTTCAAAGACCTGAGGAGGACGCCACAACTTTCACAGCTGAAGTTGGTAGTGGAAACGAACGACGCAACTGCGGGCCTGCTTGTAATGCAAAATGGACATCCGCTCAACGAACAGCAGCGACGGCAAGAGGAGGCCCGCCTGGCGAATTACGCGCACAATCCGCAAGAGCTCCGCAAGAAGAAAAAGCAGGAGCGCGAGGATGCGGAACATACGGAGCGTATTCTGAAGGCGCTACCTGATGCCTTCATCTATGAGCGAGCCGGAACCGTGCCGGGCCGGGAGGGAGTGGGAACGCCGGGTGATGAACTGCTGCAGCTTAATTTTCGGCCTAATCCGAACTACAATCCGCCATCGCACGTAGAGCAGGTGCTCACGGGAATGCATGGCCATCTGTTAGTAGACGCCAACCAGGAGCGAATCGCAGAAATCGATGGAACGCTGGAACGCCAGGTGGAATTCGGCTGGGGCATTCTTGGTCACCTTGATCCCGGTGGGCGTTTCCTAGTGGAGCAGGCCGACGTCGGTGATCATCACTGGGAGCTGACGCATATGAAGCTTTCTTTCACCGGCAAGGTGTTGTTGTTCAAAAAACTCAGCATCCATTCTAGCGACACCTTTTCTGATTTTCACCCGGTGCCGAACAACTTGACCTTCGCGCAGGGAGTGGAACTGCTGAAGAAAGAAGCGGCAGCAAACCACTCTGCAATTGACGTCAAAGAAGCGACCCAGAAAACCGACAATATGAACAACAAACTCGATGCGAAAGATGAGAGCAGCGGTGCCGTGTGCTGCAACCACTGATTGCGCGTGCACCTGGCAGTTCTTCCCAAGTCGAAAGCTCCCGGGCGGCCAATGGTCGGAAAGGCGGTGAGAGGTAATCCCGAAATTCATTTTGCTATCTGGGTCTGCTCCTGTTGTTTGGCATGTCGCCACAGCGCGTCCAGCTCATCCATGCTGGCCTGCTGCGGAGAGCGGCCAGATGCCCGTAGTTGTGCTTCCATCCACTGAAAGCGTCGCTTAAATTTGCGATTAGTTCTCTTCAGAGAAGATTCAGGATCAAGCGACAGATAACGGGCGATGTTGATCAGTACGAAAAACAGATCCCCAAGTTCGTCTTCCAACCGGTGACGAAGCTCTTCAGGGATTTGCGGCTTGCCTGATCCCGCAACACCTTTACCGGATACCGATATAACGCCCGGGTGATCTTTGAGTTCCTTCTGCAGTTCTGCCGTTTCCTCTTCCAACTTTTTGAAAAGCCCGCCAATATCCGGCCAATCGAATCCCACATGCGCAGCTCTTGAACTGAGTTTATGGGCTTCTAAAAGTGCGGGCATAGCTGAGGACACGCCAGCGAGGACAGACTCCGCGCTTTTAGGCTGAGTAGCTTTGCCTTCTCCGGCTTCGAGGCGCTTCTTTTTTTCTTCAGCTTTCAGCACTTCCCAGTTGCGAAGTACATCAGCAGACGTTTCCGCGGAGACATCACCGAAAACGTGTGGGTGCCGGTCGATCAGCTTGGTGGAGAGGCGGTCAAGGACATCGTCAACGGAAAATCGGCGCTCCTCCGAGGCCATTTGCGAATAGAAAAGAACTTGCAGAAGAAGGTCGCCTAGCTCGCCGCGAAGCTCATCCCAGTCGCGGTTGTCGATGGCTTCGAGTACCTCGTAGGTTTCTTCAAGCGTATAGGGCTTGATCGAGTCGAATGTCTGCTCGCGGTCCCACGGACAGCCGCCCGGGCCACGTAGTTTGGCCATGATCGAAACCGCATGTTCGAAACGTTCTCCAGTGGAAGACATGAGTTAAGAGTAGCAATTTCTTGTACGGACGCGCGCTTCGTTCCGGCGAGCCCAACCAAAAACAATAGCCACAAAGGTCACGAAGGTTCACGAAGTCAACTGCGCTTGAAGAACACTGCCGCGAGCGGAGGAAGGGTCAACGAGAGCGAATACGGGCGACCATGAGCAGGAATAGATTCTGCCTGCTTACCTCCCATGTTTCCGATACCACTGCCTGCATACTCTGAGGCGTCGCTATTCAATAGCTCACGCCAGTAACCATCGAAAGGGACGCCGATGCGATATTCTTCACGTGGAACCGGAGTGAAGTTGCAAACGATGAGAATCGTGTCCTCCGGGCGGTTCCCTTTTCTTAGCAGGGATACGACGCTTGCTGCGGTATCGTTGCAATCCAACCACTCGAACCCGGCGGGATCGTGGTCAAGTTCGTGAAGCGCGAGTTCGCTGCGCAGCGCTCGATTCAATTGTTCCAGCCATTTCTGCACACCAGAATGCACCGGATATTGCAACACGTGCCATTCGAGGCTCATATCATGGCCCCATTCGCGCACCTGGCCAAATTCGTCACCCATGAAGAGCAATTTTTTGCCGGGCTGGGCGAACATGTATCCGTAGAGCAGTCGCAAGTTGGCGAACTTCTGCCATTCGTCTCCCGGCATTTTGCCAATCAAAGAACCTTTGCCGTGGACTACTTCATCATGCGACAGCGGCAGCACGAAATTTTCAGTAAACCCGTAGAGCATTCGAAAGGTCAGCAAATTGTGATGGAAGCCGCGATGAATAGGATCATGGGAAAAATAGGACAGAGTGTCATGCATCCAGCCCATGTCCCACTTCATACCGAAACCAAGACCGCCAAGATACACCGGCCGTGAAACCATCGGCCAGGCAGTTGATTCCTCGGCATAGGTCTGAATTCCCGGATGTTCCTTGTAGGCTTCCAAATTCAGCTGTCGTAAAAATTCGATTGCATCCAGGTTTTCTCTTCCGCCGAATTTATTCGGAATCCATTCACCTTCCCGGCGCGAATAGTCGAGGTAGAGCATTGAGGCGACAGCATCCACGCGCAGGCCATCGGCATGATACTTGTCGAGCCAGAACATGGCGCTGGACATCAGAAAGCTGCGAACTTCGTTGCGGCCATAGTTGTAGATATAGGTGTTCCAGTCGGGATGAAATCCGCTGCGCCAGTCGGCATGCTCGTACAGGTGCGTGCCATCGAAGTACGCAAGCCCATGCGCGTCGGAAGGGAAGTGCGACGGGACCCAATCAAGAATGACGCCGATGCCACGCTGGTGGAGATAGTCTACGAAAAACATGAAGTCCTGCGGCGTACCGTAACGCGAGGTGGGAGCGAAATACCCTGTGGTCTGATACCCCCATGAAGCGAAGAACGGGTGCTCCATAATCGGCAGCAGCTCGACATGTGTGAAGTTCATTCGCGAAACATAGTCGGCAAGTTTCGGCGCGATCTCACGATACGTGAGCGGCCGGTTGTCTTCTTCCGGGACACGCATCCAAGAACCAAGGTGGACTTCATAAATCGAGATTGGTGAGTGGAGGGATTGATGGCGCTCGCGTGAACCCATCCAGGTCTGATCAGACCATTGATAATCTAAGTCCCAGACTACCGAAGCGGTGCGGGGCGGGACTTCGTGGTAAATGCCGAAAGGATCGGCTTTGTCGGTCACGTATCCATGATTGTGCGAAACGATATGAAATTTATAAAGTGTGCCCTTGTCGAGGCCGGGAATGAACCCTTCCCAAATTCCTGAGGAGCCGCGCGGCTCGAGTTGATGAGAGTCTTTCTTCCAATGATTGAAGTTTCCGATGACCGAAACTTTTCGCGCGTTCGGCGCCCATACGCTGAATGAAGTCCCAGTTTCGCCGTCGATTTTGGTGAGATGTGCCCCGAGCTGGTGATATGCGCGGTAATTCCGCCCTTCATTAAAGAGATAGAGATCTTGTGATGAAAACAGGCTCGTATCGTGGCGAACCGGAGCAGTGAGCATGTTCTTTGTCGTCATTTTTTCTTAAACGCCAGCGCCGAACTTGGTGTCAGCCCAAATGGTAATTCTTGGATGCGGACGGCGAACCAGACATCGCGTGCTAGACTGCATTATTAGCTTTATTCCAATCAGGAATTTCGCCGCCGATGCCCGTTCTTCGCGTGGTTGTCCTTTGGCACCAGCATCAGCCTTATTACAAAGACCTGGTTACGGGCGAGTACCGTCTGCCTTGGGTCCGTCTTCACGCGCTTAAAGATTACTACGGGATGGTCAAATTGCTGGAGGAGTTTCCCAGCGTTCATCAGACCTTCAATCTAGTACCGTCGCTTGTCACGCAAATTCAGGACTACGCGGCTGGAGCAGCTCACGATCCTTTTCTGCGAGTGGCTGCGCGCCCGGCGCGTGATCTTACGCCGGAAGAGAGGCGGTTCGCGCTGGCATATCTTTTTCAGGCGAATCCCGAACACCTCATCGGCCGGTATCCGCGCTATGCGGAACTTTGGGAGCGTTTTCAGGGCGCCGGTTCGTCGCCGGAGAAAGCCGAAAAATATTTTCAGCCGCAGGACTTTACGGACCTGCAGGTGCTTTCGCAACTCGCATGGTTTGACGAGTTCTTTTTGGCCCAACCGGAGATCGCCGGATTGGTCCGGAAGGGACGCGATTTTTCGCTACAAGATCAGACGTCCGTGATCGAGTGTCAGCGCGACCTCATTTGCAAGGTTCTGCCCGCACACGCAGAGGCTGCACAGCAAGGTCGCATCGAGATTTCAACTTCTCCTTTCTACCACCCAATTTTGCCTCTGGTTTGCGATACCAATGCCGGTGCCGCGTCCACACCAGGATTACCGCTACCGCAGAACCGATTTCGGCACCCGGAGGATGCACGTGAGCAGCTTAAACGCGGCCTGGATCAGCATGAACAAGTCTTTGGTGTGCGTCCACGCGGAGTGTGGCCCTCAGAAGGAAGCATTTCAGAAGAGGCACTTGGAATCGCATCGGAACTCGGCGTGAATTGGATGGCGTCCGACGAGGGAGTGCTTTCACGAACGACAGGAATGTCATTCATGCGTGATGGGTATGGTCGCCTGCCGGATGTTTCGGCTGAGAAGTTGTACACGATTCACCGCTATGAGAATGGCCAGACGAGGATGCATCTGGTCTTTAGAGACCACGCGATCTCTGACTTGATTGGTTTTGTCTACTCGGGAATGTCCCCGCGTGACGCCGCCGAACACTTGATTCGAAATATAAAAGACTCTGCACAAAATGTTTTGACTCGCGGGCGCGACGCGGTAGTTGCCATCATTCTGGACGGAGAAAACGCCTGGGAATACTATCCACAGTCTGGGCGCGAGTTCCTGCGTCGCTTCTATGATTCCCTACAAAACGACCCCTCGATTGAAGCAGTGACGGTTTCGGAAGCCATAGATCGTCAACGTGATTTCAACATTCTCCCTTCACTGGTACCCGGCTCGTGGATTCATGCCAATTTCAATGTTTGGATTGGCGCGCCAGAGGACAACAAATCGTGGGACTATCTGTACCACACGCGCAATTTTTATGCGCAAGCTTCGCAACATGTTTCCGAAGACCAGCGAAAACTTGCGCTGGAAGAATTGTTTATTGCCGAAGGCAGCGACTGGAATTGGTGGTACGGCCCGGAACATCATTCTGCCAACGACCGCGAATTCGACGAGCTATACCGCAAGCACTTGTCAAATGTTTATCAGGCTTTGGGTGCCACGCCGCCGGATCATTTGGCACAACCGATCCTGGGCGGCATTGCGGAGCCATCGATTCAGCCGCAAACGCATTACATCCATCCACACGTTACCGGCGAAATGGTCCGCTACTTCGAATGGATGGGCGCAGCGCACTACAGCGCTGACCGGCGTTCCAGCGCGATGCATGGGAAGCTTTTTCTTTTCGATTCGATTTATGCAGGTATCGATGAACGAAACTTGTACGGGCGCCTGGACTTTGCCGGGCAAATCCCAGAAGGCGAATTTGAAATTGTGGTGAACGCAGAGTCATGGGCAGAGAATGCGAATCGGGCACGGCGCGCGCCGCGCCTGAAGGTGGGAGTCAGCAATGCGAAAATATCACACTGGCAGATATCCGAGAACGGAGACGAACTCCCGAAACAAGGCGCAGTCGTTGCCCTAGCGCGCAATTTTGAATTCAAACTTCCACTTGCGCTGCTCTACGCATTGCCTCTGGAATCCTCAAGCACCGCGCAGAGCCCGGCGGCTACAAAGGTCCGCCTGCGATTCAGTATTTGGCAGAATCGATTGCCAGTGGATGCACTGCCGGTTGAGGGCTGGGTGGATCTGCAACTGCTTCCCGAAGAGGAAATGATTGCCGCCGCTCACTAATGTCATGGCACCTGCGCTGCGCCGGTGATCTTCCTGAGCGCGGCCAGAACCTCATCCGCCTGAGCGAAATCGGTTTGGTTCTCTCCACGGTAAATGTAGCGAATTGTTCCGCCTCGGTCGACGATCAGAGTCGCCGGATGCGCAATGCGAAAAGCGTCAGTCCCGAACGCGTGGTAGAGGCCGTATGCCTTCGTCACTGATCTGTCCTCATCCAGAAGAAACGGGAATGCGACGGGATGCTCGGCCAGGTTCTTTGCCGGCTTCCATAGTCCATCTCGTTTTTCCGCCGCGATATAAACCAGGTTGGCGCCGAGTTGCACGATTTCATTTCTGTGTGGCTCTAACTGAGCCATGCGCTTGCGGCAGTTTGGTCACCAGGTGCCGCGCTCGAATTCCAGGACCAGCGCGCCGCGCGAAAGCAG
>DATBIE010000122.1:0-14506 GCA_036557105.1 Terriglobales bacterium | reverse complement strand
CTTGAGCGAACGAACTACAGCCTCGATATCGGAAACCTGCCAGCCGAGCACTGTGCCCTGTAGGGGAGAGAAGCTCTGCACTTTTGAGATTCGGATCGTGCTCTCGCCACATTTCACCACCAGGGCGAACTGGTCCTGACTCACAAACTGAAATTGGAGCTTATTCAAGAAAAATTCGCGTGCCTTCTCATAGTCTGTCGTGAGCAGAAAGCCCATCATCTTCGCGGATTCGAGCATAGTTCTTCGCCTCAGAAAGTGTTTTTACCCGCACTCCCAGAAAGACAAATCACGCGAACAAAAACTCTTTCGTGCGCAGCTCTTTGATTTTGTCGCGCAGTTTGGCGGCTTTCTCGAAATCGAACTTCTTCGCGGTTTCGCGCATTTCGGTTTCCATTTTCGAGATAAACGAATCCAGTTCTTCCTGGCTTTTGAAATCTGGGATTCCATCTGCTTCGGCGCTGGCGAGTTCCGCGTAGTCGGCTTCGACAATGCCGGCTAGCGACATGTCCAGAGGTCGCACAATCGATTCCGGTGTGATCCCGTTCTCGATGTTATAGGCCTCTTGAATTGCTCTGCGGCGGTCAGTTTCGTTAATCGCCTTTTCCATCGACTCGGTCATGCGGTCAGCGTATAGCACGGCGCGGCCATTGATGTTGCGAGCGCAGCGGCCAATCGTCTGAATCAGAGAACCACTCGACCGCAAAAATCCTTCCTTATCGGCATCCAAAACAGCCACCAGAGAAACTTCGGGGAGGTCCAAGCCCTCGCGCAGAAGATTGATCCCGATCAGCACATCGAATTCTCCGCGCCGCAAATCCCGTAGAATCTTCACGCGCTCCAGCGTCTCGATCTCCGAGTGCATGTAGCGGCACTTCACGCCAACTTCGCTGTAGTACTCAGCCAAATCTTCGGCCATGCGCTTGGTCAAAGTTGTAACCAGAACGCGTTCACCACGTTCCACCCGCTGGCGAATCTCGTGCAGCAGGTCGTCAATTTGACCTTTGACTGGCCGCACTTCCACAGGCGGATCGACGAGCCCAGTTGGCCGGATGATCTGCTCGACGACGACCCCCGCCGATTTCGTCAACTCGTAGGGACCAGGAGTCGCAGAAACATAAACGAGCTGATTGGTGCGGTGCTCGAATTCTTCAAACGTCAGCGGACGATTGTCCAGCGCAGAAGGCAACCGGAAGCCATATTCCACCAGCGTTGATTTCCGTGAGCGGTCGCCATGATACATGCCGTGCAGCTGCGGAACCGTCTGGTGCGACTCGTCAATGAACATCAGGTAGTCGCGCGCGAAATAATCCAGCAGAGTCGGCGGAGGCTCTCCCGGCATGCGGCCGGTGAAGTGCCGCGAATAGTTCTCAATCCCGTGGCAGTAACCGACAGACTTGATCATCTCCAGGTCATACATGGTTCGCTGATGAACACGCTGGGCTTCCACCAGGCGGCCTTGCTTCTCCAGTTCCTTTTCCCACCAGGCCAGCTCCTCTTTGATCGAATCCACCGCCCGCGACCGTGTCTCCGGCTTCATCACATAGTGCGTTTTCGGATAAATCGGCAGCCGCACATACTTCTGCTTGACCGTCCCAAACAGCGGATCGATCTGCGACAGCGATTCAACTTCATCTCCCCAAAGCTCGATGCGATAGGCCATGTCGTCGTAGGTGGGATAAATCTCAATCACGTCGCCGCGAACCCGAAAAGTGCCGCGTCGAAAGTCGCCGTCGGTGCGCTCGTAAAGAATTTCGACCAGTTTGCGCGTGATGTCTTCGCGCTTGATCTTCTGGCCCTTTTCGAGGAACAGCAACATGCCGTAGTAGGCTTCGGGCGAACCCAGGCCGTAAATGCAGCTCACAGAGGCCACAATCAGGCAATCGCGGCGTTCAAAAAGCGAGCGCGTTGCCGAAAGCCGAAGTTTATCCAGCTCATCGTTGATCGTCGCTTCCTTCTCGATATACAAGTCAGCGGAGGGAACGTAGGCTTCCGGCTGGTAGTAGTCGTAATACGAGACGAAATATTCAACCGCGTTTTGTGGAAAGAAGTTCTTGAACTCGTGGTAGAGCTGCGCCGCGAGCGTCTTATTGTGCGCCATGACTAGCGCCGGCCGGTTTGCCTGCTCGATGACTTTGGCCATCGTATAAGTCTTTCCCGAGCCCGTCACGCCAAGCAGCACCTGGTGCTGCTCCCGGTCGAATACACCGCGAACCAGCGCATTAATAGCGCTGCCTTGGTCGCCTTTCGGCTTGTAATCGCTGACGAGACGGAAATCCATGGGAGAAAGACCGCAGCCGACGTATGGCTGGGAAACTCACCGGAAATCCGCGCTATCCGCACAGACAGAAATTCATGCAGGTGAGTATCTCTAAATTATAGCGTGATGACTACAGAGCTCTGCAGCGATGCGACTGCCGGTTCCGCCCCTAATTTGGCAGGCGGAAGTTGATCGTGATCTGCGTCTCGATCTCCACCGGCTCGTTGTTCAGGAGATATGGACGGTACTTCCACTGTTTGACAGCATCGACGGCGGCCCTGGCGAGTGTGGGATCTCCGCCAAGCACTCTCACTTTGGAAATTGCGCCCGTCTTGCTGATGGTCGCCATCAGTTGCACCGTCCCCTGCTTTCGCAACTGCAGCGCGGTCAAAGGATAACTCGGCGGCACTTTCTTGATCAGTAGTCCCTGTGTAATCCCCTGGGAAATTTGCAAAGTACCACCGGGTTTCGGCACTACGACGTTCGTGGCCACGATTCCCGCAATAGCCGAATCGGATGAATTCGCGCCTGGCAAAGCTAGCGACGGCGGCGCGGGCATAGAAGCTGATTGCTGGTTCGGCGAGGAATTCGCAGGTTTCTGCTTTACTTGGATCGGTTCAGGCTTTGCAACTACCGTGATGACCGGTTCGGATGTCTCTGCCGGAGTGCTTACATCAATGGTCTCTTTGGTGGGAAACCCTTCCGGCGCAGAATTCGCAATCAAGTTGGTCGCGGACGCTGTATTCGAGACAGCAGTTGGCGTTGAACTTGCACCAGAAGGAGAGCTGGTAAGCGGTTCTGCGGTAGGCGCACTGATATCCGGAGACGGTTTGGTGTCAGCCGTGGGCAGCGCCTGTTCTGACGACGCGGGCTCCTTGGCTGAAACCGGAGCCTTCGATCGCAGATATTGCAGCGGCTGAAACTTCTTCCATCCAAAATACCCTGCAGCTCCCGCAATCAACAGAACAATGGCAATCCATGGCGCTTTGCTGCTGCTGCTTTTTGTGTGAATGGAAGGCAGGGGATAGGGCGTCACTTCCACTGGCAATGGCGCTGGAGGCGGCGTGTACGTCGATTGAATTGGTTCGTGAGTCGCCAGTGGCGCCGCGCTCTTCACTTCCGTAATAGATTTTGGTTCCTGCGGAGCTGCGTGAGGTTGGCTTGGCCGTTCAGGCGCGCGTGCAGGCGCGGCTGCCGATCCTGCGTGGCCTGCAACCGGTGTGGACGACGAGGTGAAACCCAGAAAATGTGACTGCGCCACGCTCTTCTCTGATATTTCAGTCTTCGACTGGTGCGCACCCGTATCGCGTGCCGAAACCGCAGGCGTTTTTTCCTGCTGAGCTTCGAGCAAAGTCGAAGGCATCGTGGGCCGATCCGGAGAGGCCGAGCTCAGTGCAGCCGATGCCGCGTGGCTGCGTTCCGGCAAAGCAGGTTCAGAGTGACTCGGCGTAGACGCAGGTTGCGGGTGTGGCGTCGGCGTTCCTGGCGCAGCAGAGCCATTTTTTCGCAGCAGGCCTCTTGCTACGCGCAAAGTGTTCTTGGACTGCTCAACATTGATCGGCTTTGTTAGCACCAAATTGGCGCCGATCTTGAAGGCCTTCGCCAGACCTGCCTGTCCATCGACGACAGCCACGCACAATGAGCTGTGATTCAGTTCCGAATTTCGCGCGCCTTTGAACAGCACCGAGGCGTTTTGCTCGTCAATGCAGTCCACCACGAGCGCGTCATAATGCTCCTCCGAAAGCTTCTTGACCGTCACGAACGGCTCGAATGACAGCTCAACTGTAAATTCGAGCTCGCTCAGAACTTGCGTGACCAGACGTGCCGCGGCCTCGTCAGGACAGAAAAGGAGGGCTTTATAGCTCATACTGCGATGGTAGGTACACTGGTATACAGCGGCAAGTTACTGACGTAATTGACTTATGCCAGCGGGCGAGCGGGAAAATTCGGGCATTCCCTTGTGGCTGAAAGTGTTATGGACAGCCTGGGTCGTGGTCTGGACGCCGCTCTACTGGCGTCAGTACGGAGCCCAGAATTTTCTCTTCTACTGTGACGTTGGGAATCTGTTAATCACCATTGGCTTGTGGCTGGAGAGCCGCCTGATTTTTTCCTGGCAAGCAGTCGTGCTGCTAGTCTTTCAGACGCTCTACTCGCTGGACCTTCTCGGAGCACTTGTTTCGGGCCGGCACGCCATCGGCGGGACCGAATACATGTTCGATCCGAATATCCCTTTGCCCATTCGTGCCTTTGGTTTGTACCACATCGCTGTTCCCGTGCTCTTGCTGTGGGCCGTCCGTCGGCTTGGATACGACAGGCGCGGCTGGAAGCTGGCGACGCTCACAACGTGGATTGTCGTTCCCATCAACTTTTTCTGGAGGCCTGAATTCAACGTCAACTGGGCGCGCGGACTTGGATACGAGCAGCACCTGATTCCCGCTCGGCTCTACCTGGCCGCGTATTTGATCGTCGTTCCGTTGGTGGTCTACTTGCCCACGCACCTGTTGCTACTACGATGGACGCGCGAGCCTCTGCGCTGAAGAACTGAACAACTTTTCTACGGGAGCTTGTCTACTACCCAGTCGCTCTTTCCTTCCCGTCTCACGACCATCGTGCAAGGCTCGGGATGCTCGGTTGCATTCGAATTACGAAATAGAACGACCGGGAACTCATAGATTCCCCGGCGCAATCGTCTGCCGTGAGCAATTTCGTACGCGGCCTGTGGACCTGGAGAAAAAAAACTCTGAAGCTGCTCAGGGGAGACATGCTCACGCGCCGAGTCAGTGAGCATCATGATCCCGGTTTCGTGGTCTTCCATTTGCCACGCACTCAAAAAACGGTTTGCGGTAGCGAGGGCCGAACCGTAGTTACGATCGACTTTGCTTGGCGGCTTCTTATGAATGTGTGCGAAACAAGATATGGAAACAAAGCAGAGAAGAATTATAAGAACTACTCTCCGTCTCATTGCAGAATATTCTTACGAAATACATTCAACGGGAATAGATAAAACGGTTCCTTAATTGTTGTTCATTGGAGGGCGAAGCTGCCCCCCATTTCACTCTCCTTTAAAATTTTCTATTTCGTGTAACTAACCCTGCCTTCATGCGCTAGCTCCAATTCCGCCGCCCATCCAAGCGCATCTGTACTCGGCGAACTCGGGCTCAGTCCTCCGCGATCTCTGCGGTTAAAAGCTTTGGCTCTTTCAAAAACTCAAGCATTCGTTTTGTACACTTGATCGATAGAAACGTGTAAAACCATCTCTTAACGGTGTTCACGCAATCAGCTTCGCCAGCATGAACGCAACGCTGGCCGCGATTCCGCCGATGACTATGGTCTGCACCGCGCTGCGCACCGCGCGTGCTCCAGTGAACTTACCTTTAATGAAGCCGAAAATCCCGAGCGCAGCAAGGGTCACAACTGCCGAAAAAATCAGTCCGCGATATGCACTCGCCAGCAGCATGTAAGGCGACAGCGGGATCAAGCCGCCCACTACGTATGCTCCCGCGATGGTGGCGGCGCTTGTGACTGCCCGCCTCGGGTCAGGCGTTTCCAAGCCCAGCTCAAATCTCATCATGAAATCTACCCAGACATCAGTGTGCTGGCTCAGCGCATCAACAATCGGCTTGCTTTGCTCCGCAGTCAAACCGTATTCCTGAAAGACATAACGAACCTCGGCCTTTTCCTGCTCAGGAATTTCTTGCACCTCGCGGTACTCCCGCATACGCTCCTGTTCATAATGTTCGGCATCGCCGCGCGCGGCCAGGTAACCTCCCAGTCCCATGGCAATCGACCCAGCAGCG
Organism: Terriglobales bacterium; assembly: GCA_036557105.1. Lineage (GTDB taxonomy): Bacteria > Acidobacteriota > Terriglobia > Terriglobales > Acidobacteriaceae > Gp1-AA145. The sequence goes on along the minus strand of DATBIE010000122.1, from coordinate 8,452 downwards.
ATTTCCGCCAGACCTCCGACAACGATCAGTCGCGTCGCAACAACGGCTCCAGAAAGTCCGGCGGCAAGCGCGAACGGAACCGTCAGTCCGTCCGCCATTCCAATCACGACATCCCGGACAAAGTTGCTCGAAGTGAAGTGTTTCTCCACGTGTCCGACGTGCAGCATCAGGGTTGTGCCTCCTCAGTAAGTGTCGTCAGGCGCTCAGTTGCCAGACGCACAACCTCGCGTTCCCCCCGATAAGCGAGCTGGCGCTCCGCTCCTTCGAGGGGAATCCATCGTGCTTGCTTTACCTCAATGCGCATTTCCGGAGAAATATCATCAATCGTGCCGGACTCATAAAGCAGCAGATAAAAACTCACAACTTTGAATACGCGCTGCTTGTCGCCCCAGGAGCGTACATATACGTACTTAATGTCAGTCAGTTTGCCCAGCATTTTGGCTGAAATCCCCGTCTCTTCGCGGACCTCGCGAAGTGCGGTTTCAATTGGCTTTTCGCCAGGATCGATCAGCCCCTTGGGTAGCGCCAGGACTTCTTTGTGACGTTTTTTGTCACTCTGCTCAACCGAACCTTCATCCTGGGGCTGAATCACCGCCAATTCCCAGCCGTTTGGGGCGGGTCGTACAACCACTCCACCAGCCGAAAACTCCCGTAACATCTTGGGTAACATCGACCCAAGTTATCAGGAACAAATAGCTTCGTCACGTGTTCTAGCTATTAGGAATACGGTAACTTCCCGGGAATCTTGCGGGAATTTACCTCGCGCTAAGCGGCATCAAACTTGCTGTAAGTACCTGTGAGCGGCCGGAGGCCTCAGTTATGGCCATGAAGGGCTTGCAAAAAATCGTGCGGTCGGTGCGCGCGTTGGGCCGCAGCATTTCGGGGCTGCCGTCCTCGGCTCCTGGTGTTCCTGTTCCTTCCATCGGACTCGCGCTGGGCGGTGGTTTCGCGCGGGGTATCGTCCACATCGGTGTTCTAAAGGTGCTCGAAGAGGAAGGTATTCCGGTGAGCTGCATTGCCGGAACCAGCGTGGGTGCACTGATTGGTGCCGCCTATTGCAGCGGCGTTTCGCCTGCCGAATTGGAGCAGGTTGCCGCCCGCGTCCGCTTTCGCGACCTGGCCCGCTGGACGCTTTCCCGTCTTGGATTCGCCACCAATCTTCGGATGATCACCTTCTTGAAGAAAGTTCTCAAAGTCCAGACGTTCGAAGAACTGCAGATTCCGTTAGCAGTCACGGCCACCGATTTCGTCTCCGGTGAGGGCGTAATTTTCCGCTCCGGTCCATTGAACGATGCAGTCCGCGCCAGTTGCGCCTATCCGGGGGTGTTTCTTCCGGTCAAAGTGAATGGCCGCTTGCTCGTAGACGGTATGCTCGCCCACTCGCTTCCGACGAAGCCCGCGCGCGACATGGGCGCGGATAAAGTACTCGCGGTGAGCCTGAAGAGTCATTGGAAAAAAACCGAAGGGCCGCGGCACATCTTCGACGTGATCGGCCAGTGCTTCTCGATCGCCCAGGACATGAACTGTGCCAATGCCAGACAGTGCGCCGATCTGGTGATTGAGCCCGATGTGACTGGCTTTCGCTACGATGACTTCGAGCACAGCGCTGACCTGGTCAAGATTGGCGAAGCGGCAACCCGCGAGGCTCTTCCGGAAATCCGCAGATGGCTCGAACCAGACATGGCCAGAGTGGCTATTCCCGCCACAACCATGGGCCGTGTGCTGGAACCGATTTCTCCCAAGTAAACTTTCCAAGAAAAATTAGTGAGATGTGCGATAGATCGCCACTCGCAAGTTACGTCAACGCAACCAATAAATGAGAGCGGCGGCCAGCGCGGTAACGAGCAGGCTCGCAAGGGTGTAACCGTGAACGCTGATCCAGCTTTCGTCGGCTTGCGGGACAAAAAGCCGCGAGGCGGGCCTGCTGCCACGCTCTTCGCAATCGACGCAGATAGTACGGCCATGCGAAACCGGGAAGCCACACGACTCGCATGTTTTGACGTTAGCCGGAATAAGAGGCTTTACAACGCCGGACTTCGTCGCACTGTTGAATTCCGATCCTTGAGGGGCGTGCCATGAACGGGAGATCTCCCGTTGCAAGCGTTCGGTCGCAGCGGTCAATATCACTTCCTCGGACTGCTCGGCCGCGTGCATGTGCTCGATTGCCGTACGAACCATTTCTGCCAGACGAACAACTGCGTCAACATCCTCTTTGCTGAATTCAGGGCGGGTTGAGACGACTTGGAAAATTCCTTCAGTCTTCGATTCCTGCCCGATTCTCACCACCAGAAATTTTCCGCGTGATTGAACGGCCGGGTGGAGCTCGATCGCGGCCCCTGGCTTAACCCCGGCCTCAGTGTCGATTTCGGGGGCATGTTCCCCCGACGCACCGCGATAAATGAACTTAGTTTCCTCTCGGAGCGCAATTGCCGCCCAAGTTGCGCCGGTCAGAAACCGGGCACGGTCTGCGAGCAACTGGACACAGGCGTAGAGCTCGACTCTGGCGCTGAGGACCAGGTCCCTAAAGCCAGAAGAGGGCGGCGGCAGCTCTGGCGCAGCCAAATTTGGCGCAGTTAATGACATGGATCCAAATTGCGAGTGTCTCCTTCCATTTTTAATGCTGTCAAGCGACAAACGGATGTCTAGTACCCCAAAGTCATGTCTCGCTTTTAATTCCCGCAACGGGAGCAACCCGTCCACAAACAGAACGACTCCCGAATCGGCAAACAGCGCGGATTACGTATGGCATAGGCATTCCACTCTCTGGCAGCCATTTTGTGTGCTCTTCCGATGTAGCAGTTAGAAGCATGCACGGCAGGTCAGCAAACCCGGCCCGTACTCATCATCCTCAAAGTGTGTACGCCGCCGTGCGCACGCTTCGCAAAGCCCTGGACCATTGCCAGGAGCTTGTGTTCATTCTGGATGAGGACGGCGTCATTCAGTATGCCAACCGTGCCTGCGAAATTCTTACCGGGTTTACCAGCCGCGAGTTGAGCGCCTGCAAGCTAGATCAGATTGCAGCCGAACTTCCTAAATATCCCAACTGGCGGTTCATGCATGATCGCGCACTTGAACTAGGAGTATTTCGTGGCACAGGGGGAGTGCGATGTAAACACGGCGGCATTGCAGAGGTGGACCTGGCCATCACCGTGGTGCACCACCCGCGCACTAACATCGCGACTCTCGCGTGTACCGGCCGGGCAGTTGCGGTGCAGCACGCGATCCGCTCTGGAAGCGACCGTCTGCCTGGAGCAGAAGCTATCGGTGCCCTGGCCGGCGGCATCGCTCACGATTTCAATAATCTGTTGATGGGAATTGGGGCATATGCCGAGATTGCTTTGCTGAACACCGTACCCGAACACCCGGCCCATCACAATCTGCAGGAAATTCAGGCAGTCGTGCGGCGGGCCTCGGATCTCACGCGAAAATTGTTGACCTTCGGGACTGGATCATCACAAGGGAAGCAATTGGTTTCGCTCAACTGGATTATCGAAGACGTCGCGGGAATGCTGGCGCGGATCATCGATGAAGATATAGAGGTCCGTGTTTCGCTGGGTAAGAAAGTCGGAACGATCCACGCTGATCCCGGTCAGATCGGCCAGGTGCTGCTCAATCTCGCAGTGAATGCGCGCGACGCAATGCCCCGAGGTGGTGAATTGGTGATTGAAACGCAATCGATCCAAGTCGAAGAAAATTTTGCCGCGACACACCCTGGCATACGGCCAGGACATCACGTCCTCTTGACCGTTTCAGACACCGGTCACGGAATTCGGGCTGAACAACTCGGGAGGATCTTCGAGCCCTATTACACGACCAAGCCGGAAGGCAAAGGCAGCGGACTTGGTCTGGCCATTGTGCGTTCTATCGTTGAGCAGAGCGGAGGCGCTATAGATGCCGAAAGCAGTCCCGGGGTCGGTACAGCTTTCAAAATCTATTTCCCTGTCGCCGCCCGATCGAAAATAAAGCCTCCAGTTCCGTGGAGAGACGACACTCCCGTACCGCGCGGACAGGAGTCACTGCTGATTGTCGAGGACGCTCCCGCCCTCCGTCGCTCGGTTGCAGATTATTTTTCCTCGCTCGGATACAAGGTAATCTCGGCCGCAACTGGCGCGGAAGCTATATGTCAACTGCGCCAGAATGGCGAACACATCTCGCTCGTCATTGCCGATGTTGTAATGCCCCAGGTGAGTGGTCCGGAATTCGCCCGGTCAGTTGCTTTGCTCGAACCCCACGCCTGCGTCCTGTTTGTCTCTGGCTATACAGACGAGGTCCTGCTCCGCAAAGGCGTGCAAAAGCCCGAAACAAATTTTCTGCAAAAGCCGTTTTCCCTCAAGTCTCTTGCCGTGAAGGTTCGCGAAATGCTCGATCAACCTGCTGCACCGCGCGCCACAGCGGCAGCGGCCGGGAGATAAAAAGCCTACTCTCGTATAATTTCCTCTGCATGGGAATGCCAATTTCCCGCCAGGACGTTGTCGGCGAAGAGACGCCATTTCTTGTCTCTTCCGGTGTCGCCACTCGTCTCCGTTACTCCTCGCTGGCAGTGATCGTGCTCCTCTGGGGAGCGATTTATTTCGCGGGAATCTTCCACCCCGCGCTGCTCGACGACGTTGATACCATCCATGCCGAAGCCGCCCGTGAAATGGTACTTCGTCACGATTGGGTAACCCTTTACACCGACGGGATTCGTTATCTGGAAAAGGCTCCCCTGATGTATTGGGGTACGGCCGTCAGCTACGAGCTTTTCGGCATGAGCGAGTGGAGCACGCGTCTCCCGCTGATGCTCGGCGTTCTTGCTCTACTGCTTGTTACTTATGCATTGGGGAAACATGCTTATGGTGAGCGCGGCGGACTATTTTCATCCGTCGTTCTGGCCACTTCACTGGGGCCATACATCTTCACGCGCTTTCAAATTCCGGACATCATTGTCGGACTGTGGTTGGCCTTGAGCGCGTATTTTTTTCTGCTGTCGCTCGAGCAGGAGAAGCCGTCCCGATGGGTTTGCTGGGGCTTCGCCGCGACCTGCGCGTTGAACGTGCTCACGAAGAGCTTGATTGGTCTGGTCTTCCCGCTGGCTTCTGTCTTCCTGTATCTGCTCCTCACGCGCAACCTGCGCCACATTCTGAAACTGCGCCTGGTTTCGAGCACACTGGTGTTCCTGGCGATCGCTGCCCCCTGGCACATTCTGGCGGCGCTGCGCAACCCGAGCCAGGGTGCGGTCAAAGGCTTTCTCTGGTTCTACTTCGTAAACGAGCAGTTCATGCGCTACCTGGGGAAGCGTGTGCCCGCGGGATACGACACCGTTCCCCTGCTGATTTTCTGGGCGCTGACGATCCTATGGCTGGCGCCGTGGATGGTCTTTCTACCGCAGGGACTGAAGCAGGTTCCATGGCGGATTCGCGAATGGCATTCGCAACTCAGCCGCAGCCAGCGCGCGAGTTTGTACTTCATCATCTGGGCGGTGGTCGAAGTTGGATTCTTTACGTTCTCAACGCGGCAGGAGTACTACACAATTCCGGCCGTCCCCGCTTTAGCCTTGCTGGTCGGCGGGTGGTTGGTACAGGAATCAGGCGCACCTGAGCGCGAGTCGAAAGGCTCCAGGATTTCTTCCTGGGTCCTGTTCGCCATGGTTGCGGTCGGGTCGGCTATCGGATTTGCCCTGCTCCTCTCCTCGAAGACGCCGGCTCCGGGTGCGGATTTGGCCGATCTGCTGAAGAAGAACCCTCAGGACTACGACTTCTCCCTGGGACATTTTCTCGATCTCACGCCAGAGGCCCTTGGCATGTTTCGCCCGCAACTTATTGGAGCTGTCGTGTCCTTGCTGGTTGGCGCTGCTGTGAATCTGTGGCTGCGCTATCGCCGCAGACCGCAACTGGGAAATGTTGCACTTGCAGCCATGATGGTAGGACTTTTGTTCTTTGTGCACGCGGCGTTCGGAAAGTTCTCGCCAATTTTGTCTTCTAAGCCCCTGGCTATTGCTATCCAGAAGAACTACCAACCGGGCGATTTGATCGTAATCGATGGCCAGTACCATCAAGCCTCAACACTGAATTTCTATCTCGAAACGCGCGTCCGCGTTCTCCATGCGCCAAGCGGGAACCTGTGGTACGGAAACAAGTTCCCCGATGCCCCGCATGTCTTCGAAACTCAGTCCTCATTCGCCCAGCTTTGGAATACCCCTGTCACCGTGTTCCTCTGGACAGACCAGGAACAGCCGAAGGAGCTCCTCGGGCTACCGCATTATTTACTCGCCAGGAGCGGTGGCAAGGCGATCTTCACGAATCGCGAGCTTGACTCTCCTAGATAGGTGTAATCAGATAACAACGGGGCACGAAACATCCCATGCAGGACGGCAAAATTCAATCGGCATCCGACGATCCGGGAAATCGAATCAGACGAATCATGGAGTATTTAGAGCGTGATGTCTGGCCTAAAATTCCCGTCGAGTTCGCAAGGCAAGACGATGACAAAGGTCCAACGCGAAGAAATTCTGGGCATCGGCCTCGATGGGTACCCTGAATGATCGCGGATCCGTCTCCTGTCGTATGCATCTGGATTGACTCCCGAATAGATGTCCAAAGCGCATGACGCCTTCAGCCGCACTGTTCTTCTGGCGCGTTCTGTTCGCCCTTGCCGCAACAGGTCTGGCGAGCTCATTTGTCTTTCTTGGCTTGGTGGTCGTTGCCGCGATTCGGTTCAAGCGACGGGCTGCCCGGGAACAAGAGCTGGTAGCAAGCACTCCATCCGCAAAATTCCCTCCCGTAACAATTTTCAAACCCGTCCATGGGATGGAAGAGCGCCTCGAACAAAACCTAGCGAGCTTTTTTCTGCAGAACTATCCGGACTACGAACTGATCATCGGCGCGCGAAGCGAAACTGATCCCGCGATTCAGCTTGCCGAGAAACTCCGGCTTCGGCACCCACACGTGAAGAGCCGAATCGTGATCTCAGGCGCGCCGGAGTGGCCGAATGCCAAAGTCTTCACCCTGGACAAGATGATTTCGCTTTCCCGCAACGATTACTTTGTGATCTCCGACAGTGACGTGCGGGTCGGTCGCGATTTCCTGCGCAACGTGATTCCCCCGCTATTCGATCGCAACCTGGGTCTGGTGACTTGTCTCTATCGAGGTGAGCCATCTTCCGATTTCTGGTCACTGCTGGAGGCGCTGGGAATGTCGATCGAAATGCCTTCGGGCGTGGTGACAGCCGACATGCTCGAGGGAATTCGTTTCGCGCTCGGCCCGGCGGTTGCGCTTCGACGGGACGCGCTCGATGCAATCGGCGGAATTCGTGCCACGGCGGATTACTATTCAGACGATTACGTCCTCGGCAACAAGATCTGGATCGCCGGATACAAGGTCATCTTTTCGCATTACTTTGTCCATCACGTGCTCACGCCACGTCCTTTACTCAGAACTCTGGGCGATCAACTGCGCTGGATGAAAAGTACGCGGCACTCCCGCCGCTGGGGACATATCGGAACCGGATTGACCTTCGCCATGCCGTTCGGGCTCTTGGGGCTCATTTCGGCGGCAGTACTAGGGAATGCACGCGTAGGTGTTTGGTTCCTGGTTGCGGCATTTTTGAATCGAGTGATTCAATCGCTCGTCGTCGGATGGTGGCTTCTGTGCGACGGCCGCGCCCTGAAGTTCTGCTGGCTTTATCCCTTGCGCGATCTCCAGGGCTTTGGGGTCTGGATAGCGAGTTTTCTGAGCCACACCTTTTACTGGCGAGGTGAGATTTACCGTTTCATTGATGATGGCAGGATCGTCGCGCAGAGCCGCAAATCAGCAAACACTCCGGTTCCGACCGGTGCGAATTAACGCACCCGAACCAGCTTCCCTTTTTCCAGACGAAATTGTTCACCCCGCCAGACGATCTTTCTCCCCAACAGCCCTCCGACCCACGCAATCGGCGCAAGAAGATCACGATGGGGTAAAAGCCACAACGCACTCGCCGCTTGTTTGTCGCCGAGAACGGAAACGCTTGTCACCAGTGCCGCGACGCTTCTTAGCGCTATGGCCGCTACGAACAAGATGAGAGACCATGGCGCTCCTCGTGCAAACACCACGCACAAAATCGCCCAAGGCAGCGTGTAAGTGATCAGCAAACCCGCGTAACCGCCAGGCCGCGACACCCGAATGGTGCTCGCCCAGCGCAACTGATGAGTCCAAAATTCAGAAAAGCTGTACGGCGGAAGAAATGTTTCGACCACCTGAGTCGAAAGCCGCACCTTCAAACCTCGATCAGCGATTCGCTTCCCCAGTTCGTAGTCGTCCGCGAGGTAATCGGCGATGGCCTCGAATCCGCCGATTGCATTGAGGTGTTCGCGCCTGAATGCCAGCGTTGATCCCAGGCCGAAGTGCAGTCCTCCTTCGACAAGCCTGGCCATCAGGACGCCGGGAACAAAGTCGGTGCTGATACCAAGTGCCTCGAGCTGCGATCCCATTGTGCC
>DATBIE010000121.1:0-18956 GCA_036557105.1 Terriglobales bacterium | reverse complement strand
GGCATGACGAGTGAGAGCGATTTGGCCGGACAAAGTTTCAGCGCCGTTTGTCAAAACTTTGTTTTTTGCACTAGCTATCTTTCTTGTTGGTCAAAACTGACAAGCGGGACGGGTCATTCGAATGGAGGGATTCAATTCATGCAAGCCGCAGTCTTTCGAATTGCAGGCTTCACATTCCGAAGCCCGCCCTTGAGACTTGCAATTCATCTAGCAGTAGTTTCGCTTGCTGCAAGTCTGCCGTGTCGAATCCTTCGGCGAACTCGTTATAGACATCTGTGACAAGTTGGCGTGCTTCTTTGTTTTTCGCGTCTTGTTTATATAGACGAGCAAGATTCACCACGGCGCGGAGCTCAAGCGATTTTGCCTTCTGCCGCTGGGCGATCTTAATGGCCTGATCAAAACAGTGATGTGCGTTCTCAAACGCAACTGCATTTGCACCGCTGCCATCGCGTGCAATTTTGGAAACTCCTGGACCTGAGCCGAGCAACAGTTCGCCCTTAAGTCGATATAGCTCGGCCTCGTAATATCCCTCGCCGTTGCCATTCACCATCGCTAGGGCTTCGTCGAGAATGAGAAGGCCCTCTTCAACCTGGCGAGCCTTTTCGAGACATTCCACCAGCAGAGCCAGGAAGTGCGGACGGACCAATTTTGTTTCCTGACTTTGAAGAATGGTGAGCGCGTCGAGCATCTCTTGAATCAGTTCTTGTTCTCCACCCTGCCTGATCAATGCCCAGCCCCGTACAACCGTGGCCATTGCTTTGTACATGGTCAATCCGTGCTGGCTTGAAATGGCGATGGTGGCGTCCGCGTATTCCTGTGACTTCCGGGCTTCCTGTCGCAACTGATGGACGATCGCGGCGAAAAACAACGAGTGCGCCAAGCCGATAGGTTCGGACAAATTTCGAGCCACCGCGAGGGCGTCTTCAATCTGGCGCAATGCCTGATCGGGGCGGCCTAGGAACCACTGGGCCCAGGAGGCAAAACACGGCATTGCGACCCCTGGATTTAGGGCGTAAACAAATCCATCGTCAAGATGACGAGTGGGATTGTAAAGCGAAAGGGCTTTATCGAAGTGTTGCAGAGCCAGTCCAAACTCACCTATGTGGGTGAAGGTAATTTCTGTAGCCCAATGACCTCGCATCAGGATCCCGGGCTGCGCGAGCCGCTCACCCAAATCTAATAGGTCCTGAGCAAGCTCACGGGCGGCCCCGAACTCCGCTCTCAATGTATGAAATGTCCAGAGTCCCCAGAGAGCTTCCGAGGCTTCGGGCGTGTCGCCTAATTGCTGACACAGCTTGCGGGCTCTGAAGTATGCATTGCCCACATCGGGAGCAGCATAACCCTGCCTGGCGATCAAAGGCACGCCTAGAGTGAGTTGCAACCGGAGTTCCTGATCGGCGCGCTCCTGACTGTCTGGAAGGATTTTCAGAAGCTCCAACCCGTGACGGGCGAGCCCAACAGCTTCATCGTAAGCGAACCGGCGGCCCGCGTTTCCCGCCGCTTTTTGAAGATATGTAGCGGCCAGCTTAAATTCGCCGCCTCGTTCAAAATGCAGCGCAAGTTGTGAAGCGAGTGCTGGTTTATCGTCGGCGCCAAGTTCCAGCAACCCTTCGGCCATGGTCCGATGAAGCCTGGAACGCCTAAGCTCCGAAATGGCCCCATAGATAATCTGACGATACAGGGAATGTCTGAACTCGTAGCCGCCGGTCTCAGCGGAATTTGCCAGTTTGCTCGCCGATCTTATGAATTGGGCTCGTTCGGAGAGACCTTCGCACACGGCCTCAATCGTCTCGGCGGTCATATCCAACATATGCGTGAGTGCCCAGAGAGAAAAATGCTCTCCGGCTATGCTGGCGCACTCCAAAACAAGTCGCTCGCTCGCACCTAACTGCTCAAACTGCCCTTCCAGCATGCCCTGTAATGTTTCCGGAACGGTTATAGCTATTTCTTCAACGGGTTTGGTAAGCGTCCATCGATTTTCGTCTTGTGCTATCAGCCCGCGTTTTTGCAGGTCTTGCAAAATTGCCACCATGAATAGGGCGTTCCCACCTGAATGCCGGAAGATCAGGTGCGAGAGGCCTGATGGCAACCCTGGAAACTCGCTGGTCACAAATTCCGCAATTTCTGACTCTTCAAGCCGCTCAAGCGGCACATCCGTGCACAGGTTGTGAACCAGTAGATCTCGTTTCAGTCCTTTGAGTGGGCTGCCAGAAAGAACCACTTCCGCCGGGCGGTAAGTCGCGACAATCATTAGTTTGGCTGCTTGCCGACGCCGCGCAATAGCCGAGATCAGATCGAGGGTTGAGGGATCAACCCAGTGGAGATCTTCCAAAATCAATATGAGCGGAGCTTGCGAAGTGAGAGACTCCATCGCTTCACAGATCTCTCGCAACATGCGATCGCGGGTCACGCCCTGGAGTTCTCGCTGCAATGTCTCTCGTTGTTCGGACTTGACTAACGCGGGAAACTGCATCAGCCATGTGGGCGCTTGCTTTGCCAGTACTTCGACGATAAGACTGGCGTCTCCACCGCGAGTCAACTGGCCGATTGCCTCGAGCACGGGAAAGTAAGCTTCCTTGCCACCGAAGCCCTCCACGCATTGCCCGCGAGCGATACGCAGATTTTGGGTTCGCCCCGATCGTTGAAGGAGAGCATCCACCAGCGTCGTCTTTCCGATGCCGGCCTCTCCGGTAATAAAAACAATCTGCCGTTGTCCTCGAAGCGCATTGGCAAGAGACCGGTCGAGGACAGCGATGGCAGCGTCCCGGCCAACCATTCTCTTAGCCCCCTCGGGACTCAATTCCGCATGTCCGTCGGGAGTGTCCTCACTGACGGGTGCCACAAACTGGTATCCGCGTTTCGGAATCGTCTCAATAAATTCAGGTTTATCCGGGTTATCGCCTAATGCTTTTCGAATTCCCAGGATGTACTTCTTGACGAGTTCCGGATTGACATAAGTTTCCGGCCACAGCGCTTCCAAAACCTCGTCTTGTGTGACCAGTCGACCGGGATGCTCAACGAGATAACGCAGGACGTCGAAAGCCTTTGGCGAGAGCGGAACTCGCTGCTCCCCGTGCCAAAGGCAATGGTTGGTCGGATCAAGCCGGAATGTTCGGAACCGCCTCATCACCTACCGCCTTCTATTTGGCTACGGGCGGAGACAGAAGAGAATGCGGGGAATTTTATCCCAGGCAGGCATTCTTCCGCCTCCTAAGAAAAACCAGGCGCCTATGTCGAACCGTTCACAAACCACACCGGGGGCCTGAACGCGAAAGACCAAATTGGCCATAAGATGCTCTTGAGTTGCAAAAGTTTCAGAATGGATCAGGATCATTGACCCGGTCCCCGGGATGCGGTCACGACGATAGTCATCCTGGCGCGGTATCTGCCTCATTCACAAGCAGATCAGCCGACTTAACTACAGAGATTCGCGCCGCGGCGTGGGATTTCGTGCTGCGCATAAACAGACCGCTCGGCGAAAGACTCAAGACGACATTGAACCCATGCCTACTTCACTTGGCATGTCTGTTGATGATGAACGAAGTCGCTTGCTGGCCCATTAAGCGTCACCGAAAAGAGACCAAAAAGTCACCAATACGGCACACCTTCTTTCGTAGATCGCCATACGCTAGGCACGATATGAAGGGTGCTTTCGTAGTTCGACTGGGGCCGGGAACGAAACCGTCTGAGGACCACTTTGAAGGCTGGGCCGAGGAGGTGGACTCGGGAAAAGAAGTGAAGTTCCACTCACTCGACGAACTCGTCAGGTTTCTTACCGAGCGTTTCCAGATGGGTCTTACAACAGAACGGCGCGAAGAGAATTCACTGAACGAAATTCAGTCGAGAGAAGAGGATTCATGACAACCAGTCCATCAGCCATGCTGCAAGCAGCAGAAAACATTTCGAACCCGGAATTGTTGTTGAGATCGCTCGAGCTCGAAGCAATTCAGTCAGCTGACGGCCAAAGTTTGCTGGGAACCTTTCCACCGGTCGATGCAGACAGTTATCAGATCGCTCTCGTCCCTGTTCAGAGCGGTCGTGAATGGAATCGCACCCGTGGGCATGAGGGCGAGTTAGACGGGCTTTTGCTTCTCCCCTTGACTTGGAAAGAACTCATAACCCGGGTCTTCAACGAAATCGGTGGCTCCCATTCTTTGAGGCCAAATGAGATTGCAAACTTTGGCCAGGTCCGGATCGACCTTCGTTCAATGGAAGTAGTGCGATCTGACCGGCCCGTCAAACTGACGGCCATGGAATTCAAAGTTCTCAGATTCTTCTTATTCAACCAAAAGCGAGTGATATCGCGAGACGAGCTATTAAATGAAGTATGGGGTTATGAAAACTATCCCTGCACTCGCACTGTGGACAATCATGTTCTGAAACTGCGGCAGAAGCTTGAGCCGGACCCTGCACATCCCATTTATTTTCGAACGGCGCATGGAATTGGTTACAGATTCGTTCCCTGAAGAGTCCCTATGGAATTGACAATGATTGAAACTATCGCTCCCAATATGCATAGCTGCGACGAAGATCTTCCTTTGGTTCGCGCCGTCAAGGACGGGAATACATCGGCCTTCGAGGAGCTCGTAAGAAGATATGGCCGCAAGTTATTCCGCATCGCCTGGAATGTGGTGCACAACACGGAGGATGCGGAAGACGCTGTGCAGATTGCATTTTTGAAGGCCTATCAGAATTTGCACCAGTTTCAGGAGAATGCAAAGTTCTCCACCTGGCTGATCCGTATCGCCCTGAATGAGTGTTTCATGGCGATACGAAAGAGACGGTCCATACGGGAAGACTCTCTTGATAGCGACTTTAGCATCGAGGCAGATGGAAGCGATCGTGCACCGCGAAATCCGATTCCCGTTGACGTGACTGATTGGACGTCGAGTCCCGAGTCACTATACGGCGCAACCGAGTTGCGAGAGATCCTGACGAACTGCTTACATAAATTATCGTCCGCGATGAGAGTGGTTTTTGTGCTGCGAGACGTGGAAGGCTACTCAACTAGCGAGACGTCAGAAATTCTCAACCTGACCGCGAATGCTGTTAAAAGCCGGCTCTCTCGAGCGCGGCTACAGTTGCGAGAGGATCTGAGCCAATATTTCAGTGTTCGCAGCTTGGCTGCTCGCACCGGTAACAAATAGGAAAGTAACGTAATTGAGAAAGTTACTCGTGTTGCTGCGGAGAGCGTTTGTAATTGCCTCCTTTCCGCTCTTCCTGACGAGCGACGGTGATTGGTCGACTGGTCGATTTATGTGAGTTTTTAATAGGATTTGTTGCGGCAATGGCATTCATTAGAAATTGCTATCGCACCGCTATCGTGCGCCTGGAGCACGAATGAATATTAGACCGGCACAGCCATCCGATCTCGAGCAATTGGCATTGATGTGCGAGGCCTTGTGGCCGGCGTCTTCTGCCGAAAAACACGCCAAGGAACTTCGATTGATACTCGGGGGCAACTCTGATTCAGTTTTGACAATGCCAATCTCGATCTTGGTTGCAGAAGCAGGTGATGGCACATTGCAGGGTTTCGTGGAAGTCGATTTGCGTTCACACGCGGATGGCTGCAATCCATCGAAACCAGTGGGCTACATCGAGGGTTGGTACGTTGCCGAGGAGTACCGCCGGCAAGGAGTGGGCAGGAAACTGCTTGCCATGGCCGAGGACTGGGCGCGCAATCACAATTGTGTAGAGATTGCTTCGGACGCAACCATCGACAATGAACGGTCGCAACGTGCCCACGAGGCCCTGGGCTATGAGGTCGTGGACCGCTGTGTACATTATCGGAAGAAACTCTGAGGCTTGGCGGGCGCTCTCGTCACAGCTTGATCTCCCGGTGAAGATTGAGAATGGAAGCACCGTTGATTCGCGCCGCTAGACCATCCGAGCGACTGGAACTCGAACAGCTACAACGGCGTGCATCGCTTGCGAATGCAGGAGATCGAGATGCTTTGCTGGCTCACCCGGATGCGATCCAGTTGGGGATTGAGCAAATCACGCGAGGCAGGGTTTTTGTCTCGGAGTACAAAGGTGAAATAGTCGGATTTGCCGCCACAGAACCAAGAGCAGATGGCGACAGTGAATTGGACGCTATGTTTGTTGAGCCACGGATGCAACGTCGCGGAATTGGGAAAACGCTAGTTGATCACTGCGCCGCCGTCAGCCGAAAAGAAGGAGCAACTCATCTTCATGTCGTCGGCAATCCGCACGCAGAAGGGTTTTATCTAGCTTGCGGTTTTGAGGTGATCGGGACGACTCAAACGAGGTTCGGGCCAGGTTTGTTAATGCGGAGATCCGTTCGACTGCTCCGTTGAATGTCCGGAACCATCGAACTGGCGACCATTCCTGGTTCTGGATTATTCTGCCGAGTTGCTTGTAACTTTGTCCCGATTCCCGAGTCACATTCAGATTGAAGCTCGTCTTCGGAGATCCCGATGCATCGCCGCGTTGATAAGCGCAAGTTCAACAGCATCAACCGTCGCGAACTGCTGAAGCTCACACCGGTCGCGGCCTTGGGCGCATTTGCTATCCCGTCGGTCCAAAAACCATTACTACGGGCTGGCCTCCAATTCAGCGACTGGGCTTCCAAGCTGATGTTTCGTTCCGGGCATTTGGCGAAAACCTTCTCTGATTCGGACCTTACGCCGTTTGAACAATTTCCCATCAACGATTACGACGTAGACGACCCCGGAGTTGATTTCGACCGCTGGACACTTACTGTGACGGGCGCGGTGCAGAAGCCCGGCGATTACAAGCTCGAACCGATTCAGGCCCTGTCCAAATACCGGCAAAACACTCGACACGTGTGCGTGGAGGGGTGGGATGTCGTCGGACGCTTTGGCGGGGCACGGCTCTCTGATTTTCTGAAGGCGGTCGGAGCTGATCTCACGGCCCGCTACGTTTACGTTGAATGTGCGGACGATTATTACGAATCGCTCGATATGGCTACCGCCCTCCATCCTCAGACGCTGCTCTGCTATGAAATGTACGACCGGCCGCTCACGCCTGAGCACGGCGCCCCGCTTCGTCTGACTGTTCCGACAAAGATTGGCTACAAGCACGCGAAATATCTCACCGACCTGAAGGTCACGAATGTATTGCAGCGGGTGGGTTATTGGGAAGATCAGGGTTATTCGGAGTTCTACGGTCTGTAATCGAGGTTCAGTATGGGAGCATCCACAGTTGCGATTGAAAACACCAAAACAGGTGAAGTCGAAGAGGCGGTTTACGAGCACCCGTTCATCGTGAGATTTTGCCATTGGGTCAATGCAGTGGCGTTGGTTGTGATGGTTGGAAGCGGATTGCAGATCTTTCGTGCGTTTCCAAGTTTTGGCGCAAAGATTCCCGAAAAGGTTCTGCTCAATTGGCCGAAATCGCTCGCAATCGGCGGGTGGCTCGGCGGCGCGCTGCAATGGCACCTCACATTCATGTGGATTTACATCGGCTCGGGCCTCGTGTATCTCGGCTATCAGATTTTCAGCGGCAACTACAAGCAGGTTCTGTTCGTGCCCCGGGATGTGCCCGGAGTTTGGCCGATGGTGCGCCATTATTTTTTCTTTGGATCGAAGCCGCCCGCGCGAGCAGCCTACAATCCCTTGCAAAAACACGCATACACGTCGGTAGTCATACTTGGCATTTTGTCGGTTGCCACAGGCTTCGCTATCTGGAAACCCATCCAATTTTCATGGCTCGCGTGGATGATGGGTGGATTTCACTACGCCCGTCTATGGCACTTCATCATCATGTGGGCGATGCTGGCTTTCGTTTTCGGCCACCTGGTCATGGTTGTCTTGCACGGCTGGAATAACTTTGTTTCGATGCTGACAGGGTGGAAAAAGGACCCCGAATACATTTCGAAATAGCGGTCGTACAAAGAACAACTCTGAGTTGGCAGTGAGGATGAATGGCTGCAGGAACGGGACCGCTGGAATCTCCAGCCCAACAAGATTACGAAGCGCGGCTGATCCAACGAGTTACCGCTGGCGAGCATGAGGCGTTTTATGAACTGATACAACCTTATGAAAAACGCCTCTTCGCTGCAGCATTCGCTCTGCTTCGCAATCAGGCGGATGCGGAAGATTGTGCCCAGGAAGCCGTCTTGAAGGCATTTAAATATATTCGGCAGTTTCGTTCTGAATCGAAGTTCAGCACCTGGCTCATTCAGATCGCCGTCAATGAGGCACGAAAGCGAAGAAAAAAACAATACAGCAATCTCATGGAACCAATCGACCAAGACCACGGTGTGGAAGGCACCTACTCTCCTCGAGAGTTTGCGGACTGGCGCGAGATCCCCTCGGAGACTCTCGAACGCCAGGAAGTTCGCGAAAAACTGGCGGAGGCCCTTTCAAATATTGGCCAGATCTACCGCGAAGTTTTTGTTTTGCGCGATATGGAGCAGGTGAGTATCGAAGACACAGCCAAAGCTCTTGGCATTTCGACCGCATCGGTAAAAACCCGGTTATTGCGGGCACGGCTCATGCTGCGCGATCTTCTCGCACCAGGGCTCGGGGGCGCCTGGAGTCGGGACCTTTCATTGGGACATGGAGTAAAGCGATGATAATCAGCTGCGAACAGATGTGGCGCGAGGTTTCCGACTATCTGGACGGCGAGGTGGATCCCGAACTGCGAGCCGCGATCGAGGAACACGTTAAGGGATGCCAGCGTTGCACAGCTGTGCTGGATGGCATGCGCAATGTGATCCAGCTGTATGGGGACGAACGCATGATGGAGGTGCCAGTTGGCTTCAGCCGGCGTCTGCATCAGAGATTGGAAGCCGATATGTCACACAGCAGGAGAACTTTCCTTGGTTGGATGGTTGCGGCAGCCGCGTCCCTTGCCGTCGCCGGCGCGATCGAGGTCGCCCGATCCTCAGTCTCTAGCCGACCGAACCTGCGATCGGAGCACTCTCGCAGTTCGAACCGCGTGCCCCCTGACATGATGGTCATTGTTGCCGACGATGGAAAGACGTTCCATGTGGCGGGGTGTCCCTTTATTCATGACAAGACGCGCCTGCGAACGATTCCTGCGCATCAGGCCGAGCAGGAGGGCTATGCCCCGTGTGTCCGCTGCATGAAGAAGTACCTGGATGCTGCATGAAGAAGTACCTGGCTGCGAGCGCCGAGTTCTGTGACCAAATCCAGACGAGGAAGTACTCGACAACGAAAATCCGCCCGGATGAGGGCAAGGCGGCAGAAGCGAGCGAGCAAAACGTGTAAGTAGCAAAGCGGCACCCAGTCCTAGCCGATTCCAATTACAGGTAAAGATGACGCTTCGCCGAGAATGATCGCGCCGAGCTGCGTGCAATCCAGAAGTTACGCAGAGGTGAGCACACCGGCTGGAAATGATTTACGAAAAGTTGTTATTGCCACATACATGTCCTCTCCATCGATCGCTGACTTGCTTTTGTCGACGAGCCTCGCCGAAGCGCCCGCTCCTTCATCCGTACAAAGAACACTGGATCCAGCTCTGGCAGGAGTTCTTCTGAATTGGAAGATGCGCACTGCTCTTAACCAAAGTAACGACTGGATCTTTGCGAGCCCGTATCGGGCGGGGAAGACCTCCATATCGTCCGTGGGGAATTCAACAGCGCCATCTCGTACCAGCTCCGCGGAAAGCGGGGTGAATCAATGATGACAAGTGCCCGCTTTCGATGTTCCCTTTTCTTCCCTTACCGAAACGCTGAGTCTTGCGTCTCCATGAGGTAACATGGCGGAGAGAGTGGGATTCGAACCCACGTTAGAGTTTCCCCTAAACACGCTTTCCAAGCGTGCGCCTTCAGCCACTCGGCCATCTCTCCAGCACAACTCGCGAAGCTTGTGCAAACTCTAAAGCGCGCTCACGAACTTGCGCAAACGCTCTAGACCGCGGTCCAATTCCTTCTCCGACGTGGCATAGGAAATCCGAATATGCTCGTGCGTGCCGAAGCCTTCACCGGGTACGGTTGCTACATGAGCTTCGTGCAGCAGTTTCCGCGCAAATTCGGCGGGCGAATTCAAACCACCTCTGCCGAGAAATGCAGAGATGTTCGGATAAACGTAAAACGCGCCTTCAGGCCGGGCGCACTCAATCCCCTCGATTGTGGCCAAGCCCGCGAGCACGTGATCGCGAAGCCGGATGTAATCTTTCCTCATCTCAGCGACACACTGCTGTGACCCGTTCAGCGCAGCGACTGCTGCCTTCTGCACAATCGAAGTCGGGTTGGAGGTCGATTGGCTTTGCAACTTCTGCATCGCGGCAACGACCGGTGCCGGGGCAAGTGCGTATCCCATGCGCCATCCGGTCATGGCATAGGTCTTCGAGAGCGAACCGACGACGATCATGCGCTCGCGAAATTCATTCAGCGATCCAACCGAAAATTCCCGACCGGTGTAGTTCAGATAGACATAGCATTCATCCGACATCACCCAGATCCCGCGCTCGGCCGCGAAACGTACGACCTCAGTCATGTCCTCCGGCGACATCACCGCACCAGACGGATTCGACGGCGAATTCAGGATGATGAGCTTCGTGCGAGGCGTCACCAGGCGCGCAACCATGTCCGCAGTCACCCGGAAGCCTTCACTCTCGTCGCTTTGCAGCAATACACAATTTCCACCCGCATAGCGCACGATGTCTTTGAACGAAACCCAATACGGCACCGGCAGAATCACTTCGTCGCCGTGGTCAACCAGCACCTGAATGGCATTGAACAAGACATGCTTGCCGCCGACCGAAGCCATCGTCTCTTCGCGCTTGTAGTTGGAACCAAAATCCTGTGCGTGACGTCGAATGATGGCATCTTTCAATTCGGCGGTGCCGCCCACTGCGGTATAACGCGTAAAGTTGGCGTTAATGGCGGCAATGGCCGCCTCTTTAATATGCTGCGGCGTCGAAAAATGCGGCTCGCCCACGCTGAGATCGACGACATCCACGCCCGACTGGCGCAGTTTGTCGGCTTCAGCCACGACGGCCATTGTGGCCGAGGGCTCAATGCGATTGATGCGTTCGGTCAATTTCAGTACTGCTGGCGCTTCGGTTACTGTACTCATCCTTTTGTCACCTTTACTCTTCGATTTGAAAGCTTATATGCCGGGTCAAGTTTTTCTTTCAGCCTATGTTCAACCAGTTCGGGAACGAGATTGCCCACGTCCCCGCCCAGACGTGCCACTTCACGTACCAGCCGCGAGCTCAAATACGAATACTTTTCTGCCGGCATCATGAACACGGTTTCAAGTTCCGGCCGCAGTTTGCGATTCATAAGGGCCATCTGCAGCTCGTATTCGTAATCACTCAGAGCACGAATACCGCGCAACACAGCGCCTGCCTTAACTTTCGCGGCATAGTCCACCGTAAGCCCGTCAAAGGTATCAATACGCACGTTGCGGAAATTCGCGGTCAAATCCTCCAGCATTTTGCGGCGCTCGCCCACGCTGAACAGCGGGCTCTTCTCCGGATTACGAAGGATGGCAACAATCAGCTCATCAAAAATATGGCTGCCGCGCTCGATCAGGTCCAAATGCCCATTCGTCGGCGGATCAAACGATCCGGGATAGATGGCAGTAACTTTCTTCAATGAGCCTCTGGTTGCACGCTGAGAAAGGCGGGCCGGAATAAATCAATTCTAGTGTGCAAGAGAGAGGAATGGCAATGTGCATCAAATACGAATTCCCGTTACAAAAAATGTGTAATCCAAAGCAGAATCCAACGCTACTCACGCGGCAATTGTTGTAAGATGTCCAGCTTTGGACGCGAGGTGATCCCATGTGTCGTCATTTCCTCTTTTCTCTATGCTTTTTCTTTTGCATTTGCGCAATTTCTTGTCCCCTTCAGGGCCAGACTGATGACTGGAAGCAGTTGTTCGACGGCAAGGACCTGACTGGATGGAAGCACGTTGGGCCAGGCTACATGACGGTTGAAGATGGTTTGATCCACACGCACGGTGGTATGGGTCTGCTGTATTGGACAGGCGGCAAGCTGGGCGATTGCGAGATTCGCGTTGTATATAAAATGCGCGATCACAACGACAACTCCGGCGTGTTTATCCGCATTCCGATCGAGCCGCGCGAGGAGTGGATGCCGGTGCATTACGGCTACGAGGTGCAGATCGATAATCAGCCGGAAGACTCAAAGGAAGATGAGTATCACGTGACCGGCACGCTCTATTCGCTGACCAAGCCATTGGCTCGTCCCGGCAAACCCGGTCCCGAGTGGAACACAATGGAGATCACACTGGACGGCCCTCACACGGTAGTTGTCGTCAATGGAGTGAAGGTGACCGACTACACCGAAGGCCAACCGGTACCAGAGAAGAAATTCAATTTTGAACCGCAGCGAGGAACCCGTCCGAACGAAGGCTACTTTGGCCTGCAAAACCATAGCGACAACGACATCGTGTTTTTCAAGGAAGTCGCGGTCAAAATGCTGAAGAAGTAAATCTTTCCCTGTGTGACTCTGTGTTCTCTGGAGTCAGCTTTTCAAAAGCCTTAACCACAGAGAACACAGAATCACACAGAGGAACGCACGGAGGTCAAAACGTGACAACTCGCCTTTCTCGCCGAAATTTTCTTGGTCTCAGCGCAGCCACAGCCGGGGCCGGCATCGCCGCCAAAACCATCTTTCTTGATCCCAGCCCAGTATTTGCCATGCCACAGACGGTTGCGCCAAGCGATCGGGTGCGCTTCGGAATGATCGGAATTGGCATGCAAGGATCAGGGCTGATGGGCCATTCGATCGCCCTGCCCGGAGTTGAGTGCGTCGCCGCTTGCGATCTTTATGACGGACGCCATGCCCTGGCGCGTGAGATCGCCAATTCACCGAGCTTGCCCGTGACCCGTCGCTATCAGGATCTGCTCGACAACAAAGAAATTGATTGCCTCGTCGCCGCCGTTCCTGACCACTGGCACAAGCAAGTTGTCGTTGATGCAGTAAATGCCGGTAAAGACATTTACTGCGAAAAGCCGATGTCGCACAGCCCAGCGGACGGAGTCGCCATGGTGGCTGCGATGCAGAAGACCGGGCGTATTGTGCAGATCGGATCACAACGAGTCAGTTCGGTGCTTCTAGCG
Organism: Terriglobales bacterium; assembly: GCA_036557105.1. Classification (GTDB taxonomy): domain Bacteria; phylum Acidobacteriota; class Terriglobia; order Terriglobales; family Acidobacteriaceae; genus Gp1-AA145. The sequence continues at coordinate 5,910 of DATBIE010000121.1, read as the reverse complement.
AAAGCCCGCGAACTGGTGCAGCAGGGCATGCTCGGCGACTTGATGATGGTCGAAGGTTCGCTCGGACGGAACGATCCAACCGGCGCATGGGAGTATCCGCCGCCTCCGGATCTTTCGCCAGAGAACCTGGATTGGGACACATGGCAAGGCACGGTGCCGAAGGTTTCCTTTAATCCGAAGATTTTTGCCCGCTGGCGCTGCTGGAAAGAATATGGAACCGGCGTTGCCGGCGACCTGCTGGTGCACCTGATCAGCGGAATGATGTATGTACTCGATCTCAACGAAGCCCCGCAGCGCGCGATGGCGAGCGGCGGAATCCTGCGCTGGCCCGATGGACGCAACATGCCGGACGTTCATCTCACGATCTTTGATTATGGGAAACATCCCATCTATATGCGGTTGAATCTTGGAACTGAAACGCCCGAAGCGTACCGGTTTATGGGATCAAAAGGAGTTCTGGACATCGACGACCATCAAGTAACCTTTACGCCGCAATCGGGGAAAGATGAAGCGCCGAGTTATTACGCGCACAGTTTCCCGAAACCGCTGCGAGATGCGTACGACAAGACCTGGCACCAGGAGCACGATCCTATGCCAGGGCATGAACCGGTGCCGGAGGCGGTAATCTTTCGCAGCGATGGGTTCGACGACGTCAGGCCGCATCTATGGAACTTTTTCCAGGCCGTAAAGTCACGCAAGCCGGTTGTGGAAGATGCGGTGTTCGGTCATCACGCGGCGCTTGCCTGCCACATGGCCAATGAATCGTATTTTCGGAAAAGCCCTGTGTTTTGGGACGAGAAGTCGAAAACGATCAAGAGTTAACGTTCATAGCCGTTCACAAGGGCGAGAGTTCGTCTTCGTGCTCGTGGCGTGCTTCTCGCGGATACTGCTCTCGGGCAAATCGTCTTTCAAGATATTTCTTTGCCAATTCTTTTCCGCCCAGTCCAAAAGCGATTGCCAAACCGAGCATCAATGCCCCGAAGGTCAACGAGAACGCGATCAGGACAGTACGCGACCCGACTCCTACGAACTCGAATGCCAGGGAAATCACAAAGAAAATGATCATCACTCGCAGCGTCTGACTTATCAGGCGTGGCGATGGCACATCCGCATTCACTCCGCCGAGCAGCGCCGCTCGGGAAAAGAAGGTGGCCCCGAGCAAACCGAAAAATACAATGAACACTGCCGCAATCAATCTGGGGAGAAACACGAAGAAATCTGAAATGTGGGGCCACAGCCAGGGAACGGGTAGCACGCTGACCGCGACCAGAATGAACCCGATCCATGCCACCCAAAAGACAAAACGGGCCAGCATCTCCGTAGGTGAAGGCAGAGCGGTCCTGCGCAGAAGGTGGGCTGCTCCCGTGTGTTCTGAAAGCTTATCGAAGCGCGCCAGTCGAAGAATGCTGCGTACGATCGCGCTCAGCACAAAAGCGATGATCCCCCCCACCACGACCAGCAGCAACATCTCCAGAAAGCGCGGCAAAAAACGGCCGAAGCTGCGCAAAATTTCGTCCATCGTTCTCGAAAGTTCTGCTATGAAACCCTGCCACATATAAACCTCACTTCCGTCCGTCCCATAGATCGATCAGGGTCGGCTTTTCTTTTTCAAATGCCTGACACAGAATTTCGATATTCTGTTCCACCATTTCCGCAGATGCATCGCGATTTTCCGTCAGAAAAGTGTAGGCCCGGCCGCGGAACAATGGAACCAGCGCCTGCACAATGTGGTCGCGGCCAATAACGGCCTTTTGATAGGCGACCGCAAACTCGTAAACCGTGCGCGCCCAAAGTTCACCCGCATAAGCAAATTTGTCTTCCGGAAGTTCCGCCAATTCCTTCAGCCTCTCATGCGTCGGCGGTGTGAGAATCGACAGGAACACCGGGTCGAGTTCCTTTACTCCGAAGGTAAACATGTCGTGCAAGCGCTTGCGGTTCAGCCTTGAGTGTTCTTCGCTGATCGCAGCCTCGCAACCCGAGCACGGCGCAGGCACCAATTGCGGGCTGGAACGCCAAACCGACGAGTATGCTTCCAGAGAGCAAAACAAAGTGCCTGCGGTTTCGCGCATTGCCGCTACCAGGTCAGATGGCGCGTCCTCCCGCCGAGTTTTTGCGCCTAAGAACATCTGCGCCAACTTGCACTTGGCGTTGGCCGCCCACAAAGTCATCCACAATTCGGTCCCGTAACGTCCCTGCTCCTGGTTCCAGACGTCCTGTTCCAGAAAGCGGCTACCCAGCTCAGCGGAAAAAGAAAAGTCCGCCGGATAAGGCTCGCGCACCGAGCATCCATAAAGCGCCTTCGCCATCGGATACACAAGGTTGCGAATCAGCAACCCATCAAACTTGTGGCGACGGTAGACAGGAAGCACAAGGTCCTTGCCATCCCGAAAAACCGGCCGCAGCAGGCGTTCGATCCACTCCGGTTCGAGGGTGGTCGATTCCGGCGAGACGATCGCGCACGCACGGGCCTGGAGCAGGTCGCTGGCAGCCAGAATCGTGTGCAAAGCCACGCCGTTCGCTGGACCGTTTTCGTACTGGGTGCTGATACTGTGCAGCGTCCGTAACGCGTGTATGTCGCTGGTAGCACTCAGGTCGCTGATGGCCGCAGCGCGAACCAGGTCCTGTGTGCCGTCACGAGACCCACCGTCGGCATTGATGATCACCGATCGTTCGCGCGGGAAATATTTGAGCAGGCCGGCGCGCACCGCCTGCACAACCTGCCCGACGGTACGAGCAGCATTGTAGGTGGGGACGCCAACGACGATGTCCACGTCGCCGACATTCATCAGCTCGCGGATAAAATCATCGGAAAGTATGGATTCAGCAGGCAAGCAGCTCCTAGCTGGAACGGTGAGCTGCGAGCCTGCAGTGCTTGCTCACAACTCATTGCTCATCGCTCAAATTCTTCTTAATCTAAACCAATAAAACTGATATGGCCCTAACGTCAGCAAATATGGCAAGTCGCCGATACGCGGAAAAATATTGCGCCCGAACATCTCAACCAGAATATTTCCTTTGTAAGGCTTCAGGTCCAATTCGACAGCCTGTGCTTTGCTCGAAAGATTGTTAACCGCAAGAATGGTTTCGTTCCCAAGCTTGCGCATGTATGCCAGGACACGATGGTTTGCGGGATACAAGAACTGGATTGATCCCCGACCTAGCGTAGGCGTGGCTTTTCGGATCCGGATCAGACGCTTCATCCATGAAAGCAGCGAGTGCTCGAAGCGCTTCTGTGATTGAACGTTGATGGCCTGATATCCGTAAACCGGGTTCAACATCAGGGGCGAATAAAGCACTTCCGGATCGGCGGTAGAAAATCCGCCGTTCCAACTGCCGTCCCATTGCATGGGAGTTCGAACGCCGTGACGGTCGCCTAGATTCACGTTGTCGCCCATGCCGATTTCGTCGCCGTAATAAATGATCGGCGTTCCTGGTAGCGACATCAGCAATCCGTTCATTAGTTCTATTCTCCGGCGGTCATTGTCAAGTAGAGGAGCGAGCCGCCTGCGAATACCCAGGTTCAGCCGCATGGATTTCTCTTTCGCGTACTCGTCATACATGTAGTCGCGTTCCATGTCGGTGACCATTTCGAGTGTGAGCTCATCATGGTTGCGCAGGAACAGGCACCACTGGCAATTTTCAGGAATTTCCGGCGTCTGCTTGAGGATTTCGGTAATCGGCTTGCGGTCTTCCAGCTTCAGTGCCATGAACATGCGCGGCATCAGCGGGAAATGAAATGCCATGTTGAACTCATCGCCAGTGCCGAAGTACGCGCGTAGGTCGGTGGGCCATTGATTCGCCTCGGCCAGCAACATCCGGCCGGGAAATTCCGTGTCCAAGCGGGCGCGCAGGTCTTTAATGATCTGATGCGTTTCGGGCAAATTTTCACAGTTGGTGCCTTCGCGTTCGACCAGATACGGCACTGCATCGAGCCGGAATGCATCCACGCCCATCTGCAGCCAGAACTTCATCACGTCCCACATTTCTTCGCGGACCTTCGGGTTGTCGTAATTGAGATCGGGCTGGTGGCTGAAAAACCGGTGCCAGTAATACTGCTTCGAAACTGGGTCCCAGGCCCAGTTGGAAAGCTCCGTGTCCAGAAAAATGATTCGTGTTCCCTTGTACCTGGTGTCGGTGTCGCTCCACACATACCAATCACGGCGAGGATTCGTTTGGGAACTGCGGGACTCCAGGAACCACGGATGCTGGTTTGACGTGTGGTTCAGCACAAGTTCGATGATCACGCGAATTCCGCGCTCGTGGGCGGCGTCGAGGAATGATTTGAAATCCTCGAGCTGGCCGTAGGTCGGATTCACAGAACGGTAGTCCGCGATGTCATAACCGTCGTCACGTAGGGGTGACGGGAAGAATGGCATCAGCCAGATGGCGGTTACGCCGAGTTCCTGAAGATAGTCGAGCTTCTGAGCGAGACCGCGGAAGTCGCCATTGCCGTCGCCGCTGCTGTCAAAAAAAGCGCGGACGTGCACCTGATAGATGACCGCGTCCTTGTACCAAAGCCCGTCTTGTGGCGCCAAATGTCGTTCCTCGACTGTGCTTGTGTGGCGCGGACACTTTTGTCCGCGAACCGCCCAACTTTATTACTCTAAGCTACCCGGCTGAGGAAATGTGCTCGCGGGTTGCATCGCTGGGGCTTCGCCCGTCAGCCCTTGTATAGATCAGCCGCGCAGCGGCGGTATTTAAATAGCCCGGCACGTAAGTGCCGGGAGATTGTCCCGTGGGAACGGAGTCCCTCCTTAGGGACGGCACCGAGGTTCGATCGCTGAAACAGCAGTCTGTCTAACTCAGCCCACACTGTGTCGTTTCGGACACACGCCAATTCTGAAAATCACCCATGGTTTCATCGACTTACACCGCGGCTGGCTGATTGCCGCTATCTCCAGTGTTCGCGGGAGAACCCATATGCAGACGTTCATCACATTCATAACCGTCGTAGGCGGACTCATCTTCTCGGTCGCGGTTGCGGTGGTTGTCGAAGAATTCATCTTCGGCCAAATCTTCAAATTGTTCTTTGCTACGCCGAAGCCAGCGGCGCCTGCCCCAATTATGGCGAGCTGGGCCACACAGCCGGTGCGCGTGAACCAGGTCTCGCCACGCTGATGCAGAAAGTCGGGTCGAAGGAGGACGTATGCTGTTCCTGAAGTATCTGCTGCTGTGGGGTGGAATTGGAATGATCGCGGCTGCGATCGGGATTCTGGCCCGCGGCTTCTATCTCGACTCGAAGCACCGACAGGCGCTCGCGGTCGGCACAACTCCGGCGCCGCCGCAGCCGGAGATTCACTGGCGAAAAGCAGCCGTTCTCGTCTGTATCGCTCTTGCGCCCGTTCTTCTCGCGTCCGGCATTGTCGTGGTCCCAAGCGGAATGGGCGGGGTTCGGGTGAGCCAGACCAGCGGAACGCTTCCGGGAACTCTGTATCCTGGCGCACATTTTCTGACGCCACTCGCTGAAAGCGTGGTTCTCTTCGACACGCGTGACCAGCTTTTTACGACAGGCATGCTCGATGATGGCAAAGCGGGAAAGAAGCACACCGGCTCCGACCTGCTCAACGTCCAAGCAAAGGAAGGCCTGACGCTTGGTTTGGCAATTACCATTCGCTATCGCCTCGATCCCAAGCACCTTGATTACATCCAGGCAAACCTGCCGCAGCCGGTTGAGAAGGAACTCGTTCCTCCCGTAGTGGCCAGCGCGTGGCGCGAACTGGTTCCCAACTACACGGTGCGAGAGGTCTTCGCCACCCGCCGTGAGGAAATTCGAGGCAAAGCGGCTGGAATCATCACCCAGAAGCTCGCGGCTGACGGAATCATCGTGAAGGAAGTCATGTTGCGTGACATTCAGCTCCCGCCGGAATATGCGAAAGGGCTTGAAGACCTGCTGCTGAAGGAACAGGAAGA
>DATBIE010000120.1:0-10346 GCA_036557105.1 Terriglobales bacterium | reverse complement strand
CTGCGTAGTCGGAGGACCAAGCATTCGATTGGAATCAGCAGAGGCGTGTCAGGAAGTTGTCTCTACTTAACGGTATCGTGAGAATGCCTTTCTGCGTCAGTTTATATCGCTGGCAGTGCAGGGGTCCTTCGACTGCGTATCCTGCTTCGCGAAACGAAGCAGATACTCCGCTCAGGATGACAGGGTAAGAGGGTTTGAGGTTGCCCCATCCTTGTCGCGTTCTTTGCGACAGGGTGGGATTACAAATAGAACCCAAAGACGATTCCCACCCTTCGCCAAAATCGGGCGAAAGGGTGGGGCAACCTGCTCTTAGCAAATCCATTTTCTCCCGCATCCCGCTACTGCTATAAAGCATCTAAACATTGACAACATCTCACTCAACTCTCATAATAGGCCAGAGCGCATGGGGTGAGTAGTTGAAATGAAAGCACTTAAAAGCAGCTGTCAGCCATCAGCCGTCAGCGATCAGTCAAAAACTCCGAAGATACCAGGGCTTAGCTGAGAGCTGAAGGCTGATAGCTGAGGGCTATCGAAGCACTTATAAAAGGAGAGTTTTATGCCCAAGATTATCGGAATTGACCTGGGGACCACCAACTCCTGCGTCGCGGTTATGGAGGGTGGCGAGCCCAAGGTCATTGCTAACGAAGAAGGCGGCCGCACTACGCCGTCGGTTGTGGCGTTCACCAAAACCGGCGAGCGGCTAGTCGGGCAGGTAGCCAAGCGGCAGGCGATTACCAATCCCGAAAACACAGTTTATTCAATCAAGCGCTTCATGGGACGGCGCTTTAACGAAGTCAATGAAGAAATGAAGATGGTCCCATACAAGGTTGTTCAGTCGGGCGACCACGTGGCGGTTGTGGCGCAGGGGAAGGAATATACTCCCCCGGAAATTTCGGCGCTGATCCTGCAAAAGCTGAAGAAGGCGGCGGAAGACTACCTCGGAGAGAAAGTAACCGAAGCGGTGATCACGGTGCCCGCGTACTTCAATGACGCGCAGCGCCAGGCGACCAAAGATGCCGGCAAGATCGCCGGGCTCGACGTGAAGCGAATCATCAACGAGCCAACGGCGGCAGCGCTGGCTTACGGTCTCGACAAAGGTAAGGACGAGACCATTGCCGTGTACGACTTCGGCGGCGGCACATTCGATATTTCGATTCTCGAAGTCGGCGAAGGCGTGATCGAAGTAAAAGCGACGAATGGTGACACGCACCTCGGCGGCGACAACCTCGATCAGCGGCTGGTGGATTGGCTGATCGACGAATTCAAGAAAGACGAAGGACTCGACCTGCGTGGCAAAGGCAATGAAATGGCCTTGCAGCGTCTGCGTGATGCAGCCGAGCGCGCCAAGATCGAGCTTTCGACCACGATGGAAACGGAGATCAACCTGCCATTCATCACCGCCGACGCGAACGGGCCGAAGCACCTGGTGAAAAAGCTGACGCGCGCAAAGCTCGAAGGTATGGTTGAAGACATTCTGCAGCGGTCGGTTGGGCCGTCGAAGCAGTGCATGAAGGATGCGGCCGTCGATCCCAGCAAGATCAACGAAGTTGTGCTGGTCGGCGGGCAGACGCGCATGCCGCGCATTCAGGCAATCGTCAAAGAACTGTTCGGCAAAGAAGGCCACAAGGGTGTGAACCCGGATGAAGTGGTCGCAGTCGGCGCGGCGATCCAGGGCGGCGTGCTCAAGGGCGAAGTGAAAGACCTGCTTTTGCTCGACGTGACTCCGCTGACGTTGGCGATTGAGACTCTGGGCGGAGTTTCAACGCCAATGATTCCGCGCAACACGACGATTCCGACCAAAAAGACGGAAACGTTCTCGACTGCGGCGGACAGCCAGACCTCGGTTGAAGTTCACGTGTTGCAAGGTGAGCGGCCGATGGCCGCACAGAACCGGACGCTCGGAAAATTCCATCTGACTGGAATTCCTCCGGCACCGCGCGGCGTGCCGCAGATTGAAGTGACGTTCGACATCGACGCGAACGGAATTCTCAATGTAACGGCGAAAGACAATGCCACAGGTAAAGACCAGAAGATCACGATTACGTCTTCTTCAGGTCTCTCGAAGGAAGAAGTCGAGCGCATGGCGAAGGACGCCGATGCGCACGCGGCCGAAGACAAGGCGCAACGTGAATCGATTGAAGCCAAGAACCAGCTCGACTCGATGGTTTACCAGATCGAGAAGATGCTGAAGGAGCAGGGAGACAAAATTTCCGGCTCCGACCGTGGCGACGTCGAGAACGCGTTGGCCGATGCGAAGAAGGCGCTCGAGTCGAACGACAAGGCGCAGATGGATCGCGCGCGGGAGACGCTGACACAGGCTTCGCACAAGTTGGCGGAGCAGATGTACAAGTCGGCGCAGGCGCAGACTCCGCCTCCGGGCGGTGATGCGGGGCCGAGCGGCAGCGCCGGCGGTTCACAGCCCGGCAACGGTGAAGCCAAGAAGGACGAAGGCGTAATCGATGCCGAGTATGTGGACGTGGATAAGAAATGACCATGTGGCGCGGGCGCCCTCGCCCGCGTTACGAGTTAGCACGAACGGGAAGGTTTACCGTGTCGCAAGGTGATCTGTAATTGAGACACTATGCCCGCTTGGGGATAATTCGTATCAGGGCGCGGCTTGAGTTGTGCCGCAAGTGCAACTATTCAGGTTTGTCATTCCGAAGGGCTTTGGCCCTGAGGAATCTGCATTTTGTTTCGAAGCTGCAGATTCCTCGACTCACGGAACGTCCCGGCGTGTCGGGACGTTCCGTATCGCTCGGAATGACAAGAGGAGAGAAGAATTGCAGTTCAAGATCAAAGACCAGGATTATTTCTTAGCATTTGTTGAACAGGAGAGACGCTGGTACGTCTTCGCGCCGACTGCGGAGGGTGTGCATCGCATCCCGGTGTACGTGGATGCGGAGAAGTACGGAACATCGGAGATGTTAGAAAGTGAGACAACGACATTGTCATCGTGAAGCGATCATATGCAGCATGTCATCCTGAGCGGAGCCGGAACTTCGCGGAGCGAAGTTTCGTCGGAGTCGAAGGACCCCGATGATGATTGTGCTAAGAACGGCGTCAAAAGGCATTTTGTTTACGGCTTTGTCGAGAGAATTCCCTGAAACGGCGATGCTAGTTCAGAAGTACAAGAGGTCCTTCGACTTGAAAGCCATTCGCAAGCGAATGATTCAACTTCGCTCAGGATGACAGAATGTAGACTGAGTGCCGAATGCTGAGTGCTAACTGCTGATTCATGCCTCCTACCACCAAAAAAGATTATTACGAAACGCTCGGCGTAAAGAAGTCCGCCTCGGAAGATGAGATTCGGAAGGCGTTTCGCAAGCTTGCGCGCAAATACCATCCCGACGTCAATCCTGGCGATAAATTGGCGGAAGAGAAATTCAAGGCGCTTTCCGAGGCGAATGATGTTCTCAGCGATCCCAAGAAGCGCAAGATTTACGACCAGCTCGGCTTTTATTCCGACAACATCGATCCTGCAGCCGCCGAGGCCTACGCGCGCGGAGGCCCGACAGGTGCCGGCGGCTTCGGCGGATTTCCCGGTGCACAAGGCGGGGCTGGACAAGGTCAAGGCGTCCCTTTCGACTTCAGTGGATTCGACTTTGGCGACATGTTCGAAGGCGCCCGCGGACGGTCAACTACATCCAGTGGTGGCGGATTTCGCGACATCTTTTCGGGAATTTTCGGCGGCGGTCGCGGCGGTTTCGCACAGCAGGAAGGGCCAGAGCCCGGAACCGATCTCGAATATCAGGTGAACGTTCCCTTCTGGACGGCGATTCGCGGCGGCGTCATGCGCCTGAACATCACGCGCCAGGACGTGTGCAGCAACTGTCATGGAAATGGCGTGATCGAGCAGCCCGGCGTCTGTCCCCAATGCAAAGGAAAAGGCACGATCGAACAGAGCGCCAACCGCATGAAGTTCAACGTGACCTGTCCGCGCTGCCACGGTACTGGCAAAAATGTGTCGCCCTGCCCTGTCTGCCACGGCGAAGGCGTTGTTAATCGCACCGAACCGCTCGAGGTCCGCATTAAGGCCGGCACACGAGACGGCCAGCGCATTCGCATTGCCAGCAAAGGCAACGCGGGCGCACACGGCGGCCAGCCCGGCGATCTCTACGTGATCATTCGAACCGAAGGTCACTCAGTATTTCGCCGCGAAGGCGACGACATTCACGTCGTAGTTCCGGTCACCGCAACCGAGGCTGCGCTGGGATCGAAGATCGAAGTTCCAACGATTGATGGTCGCGCTCTGCTCAAGGTTCCGCCAGGGACGCAGTCCGGACAAAAACTCCGTTTACGCGAAAAAGGAGTACCTTCAGCTACAAAGGAAGGCATCCGCGGAGACGAGATTGTCGAAGTGAAGGTCACCGTCCCCATGCCGCGCGACGAGAAGACCAAAGAACTGTTGCGCGAATTGGCCAAGCTGAACCCGGAAGACCCGCGCGAAGAGTTGTTCAAGAATGTCTAGCGGCAATGTCAAAGCTACGACGCGACGTGCGCGATTTCCTTCTCCACTTCATCAGCGTCCCGCCCGGCAGACGAAAGGCATCACCTTGCGCTCTCACCAGCCTGGAGACATGGGTTGGGTGGTGCAACGACACGGAGAACTTTACTGGAAAGAGTGGCAATACGACGAGCGCTTCGAAGCATTAGTGGCGGAAGTCGCTGCCAGGTTCATCCAACATTTTGACCCAAGACGCGAACGCTGCTGGATTGCCGAAAAAGATGGCCAGCGGGTCGGCTGCATTTTCCTCGTAAAGAAATCAAAAGCCACCGCGAAGCTCCGTTTGCTGCTGGTTGAACCCAGCGCGCGTGGCGTAGGGCTCGGCAGCCGGTTGGTTGCCGAGTGTGTGAACTTTGCTCGGCAGGCTGGATACAAAAAGATCACGCTCTGGACTCAGAGCGAACTACTCGCAGCGCGGCACCTGTACGAACAATCCGGATTCAAACTGGTTGGACAAAAGCGCCATCAGGACTGGGGACGCGAAGATCTCGTGGCTGAGACCTGGGAGCTCCACTTGTAGTTCGCCGCCTCTGTGGTGTTCCTCTGTGTAACTCTGTGTCCTCTGTGGTAAAAGCTTTTTGAATTTCTTCCGCAAATTCCCGATTCGGAACGCAAAAATAAAAATCACCACAGAGGACATGGAGATCACAGAGAAAAGCCACAGAGGTGTGATATAGCATTCGCCATGGCTGCTGTGCCTCAGCAGATTACTCCTCAAATAAATCACATCACACGTCGGATCATTGGTGCAGCAATGCGAGTTCATACCAGTCTTGGGCCTGGGTTGCTCGAAAGCGCCTATCGAGCGTGTCTCATTCACGAACTTCGGAACCAGCGAATCAGGGTCGCGAGTGAGGTCGGATTGCCGGTCATCTACCAGGGCGAGAAGATCGACCTGGGATACCGGATTGATCTCATCGTGGCGGACAGTGTGATTGTAGAGATCAAGTGCGTGGAGGCGATCAATCCTGTGCATAAATCGCAGTTGCTTTCTTATATGCGCCTGAGTGGAAAACAAGTCGGATTATTGATCAATTTTCATGTTGAACATTTGAAGGATGGAATTAGAAGAATGGTTGATGGATACAATTGGCAGAAAAGCTCCACCACAGAGGACACAGTGGTACACAGAGCACAGCCACAGAGTGCCTAAGCTCCTCTGTGGCGTTACCCCTGTGGGTGTTACCTCTGTAGCGCTTCTTCTGTGGTGTTACCTCTGTGTAACTCCGTGCCCTCTGTGGTTAAGGATTTGGTTTTGTGACTATGCTCCCAGCCCGCATCACACAAACGTTCCTTCGCCAGCTCGACAGACTCGCGAGCCGCAAAAAATCGAGTGGCACTCCCGCGCATCTCCGCACTGGACGTCGTGGCGAGGAAGACGCTTACTTCTATCTACGAAGGAAAGGTTATCTCATCATCGCTCGCAACTTCCGAAGCTCGCGCCATCGTGGCGAAATTGACCTCATCGGCTGGGACAAAGATGTGCTTTGCTTCATCGAGGTCAAAACACGGACCTCTCGCGATGTGAAACCCGCCCAAGCCGCTGTCGATCGCAAGAAGCGGCAAGACCTCCGCATAATGATTCGCTATTACCTGCGTACGCTTCCGCGAAGGCAATTCCCTGCTCTGCCGCAGTGGCGCCTCGACGTGCTCTCCGTCTACTACGACTCGCAGGCGACGGCTCCGACCTTCGAGCTATTTCAGAATGGCGCGCTCTCATCGTAGAATGAATTCACCCGATGGCAGCGGGTGGAGGAAACGATTACTTGCCCGAACTCAGAAAAGACCCCATTGTCGGCCGGTGGGTCATTATCTCGACCGACCGCGCCAAACGCCCTACCGATTTTGCCCGCGATTCAGTGCGAATGAAGGGCGGATTTTGCCCTTTTTGTTACGGTAACGAAAGCAAGACCCCGCCTGAAATCCAAGCCTATCGACCTAGCCAAAACGGCGGTCCGCCCCAACGCGACACCTCTGGTTGGACTGTGCGTGTGGTTCCCAACAAGTTCCCAGCGCTCGGGATCGAAGGCAATCTCGACCGGCAGGCCGACGGCATGTTCGACAAGATGAACGGCGTGGGCGCCCACGAGGTGATCGTTGAGAACAACGACCACAATGCCACGCTGGCGACTTTGCCTCCCAAGAAAATTGAAGATGTGCTATGGACCTTTCGCGACCGAATCCTCGACCTGAAGAAGGACCGCCGATTCAAATACATTCTGATCTTCAAGAACCACGGCGAGGGCGCGGGTGCGACCCTGGAGCACGCACATACTCAGCTGATCGCTTTGCCCGTGGTTCCGATCTACGTAGCGGAGGAAATTGAGGGTGCCAAGCAATACTACATTTACAAAGAACGCTGCGTTTTTTGCGATATCGTGCGACAGGAAATGGAAGCTGGCATCCGCGTCGTAGCAGAAAACGATGATTTCCTTACCATCGCTCCATACGCGCCCCGCTTTCCCTTTGAAACCTGGATTCTTCCCAAACAGCACGAATCGGCGTTCGAGAATTCTTCTTCACGGATGTTCCAGAACCTATCGAAGGCCCTTCGCATCCTGCTCAACAAGGCGAACCGTGTACTCGACGACCCACCGTACAACTTGGTGATTCACAGCTCTCCAACCCAGGATTCGAGCAACGATCACTATCACTGGCACGTGGAATACGTACCTAAGCTGACAAAAGTGGGCGGATTCGAATGGGGCACTGGGTTTTACATGAATCCTACCCCGCCGGAAGAAGCGGCAAAATTCTTACGTGAAGCTACGGTTCAGGAGCCCGCGGGCGCCGTTGCGGGATAACCAGGAAATTGTTAACTCAGGAAATTGTTAACTGAAGATTTCGTCTGCGAATTGTCAGCAATGAGAAGCGTTTGAGGATAACGGAAGGAATTCGCTGAAAAAGTAAAAAGGCTGCGACTTTGGTTATGCTCTAGCCGTCAGCTCCTGCGAGGAAGCCAACAGCGTGGAGGCATGCACCATCGCAGCCCTTGATGTGATCTTCGCTTTCGCGTTTCCAAACCCCAACTGCTCCTCGCAGAGTCAGTCGGTTTTTTCGGGTCTGGCAGCTCCTCCGGTTGCCCTTCTGAGCCGATCACTCAGCTTACTTCGGACTGGCTAATTTTATTTTGCCAACCCTTTCAGCCGTCGACAGGAGTTACCTTAAATTCACTTCGTGAGAGTGTCAATTTCAAATCTGCTGTGAAACTCAGATTTCTGTGGATGGCGTGTGCAAATCAGGATTTGAACAAGGAAATCGCGGAAGTAATTGTGGAAAAGCACCAATTCAGCCTCTTGACCCTGCTGCTCAGGACGCGCATTGTTGTCTCAGCATCTAAAAAGAAGTTCGAAAATGTCGGATCTTGTCGCCTATGTTGATGGAGGGTCGCTGGGGAATCCCGGGCCATCCGGCATTGGCGTGGTAATCGATGGTTGCGAGAACGGTCCGATCCGAATCCAAAAATGGATCGGTCACCAGGACAACAACGTAGCCGAATACCTCGCGCTGCTTGAAGCCCTGCAACGCGCTGTCCAGATCGGCGCGCGGGCACTCCACGTCTTCTCGGATTCGGAAATCGTCGTCAAGCAGATGCGCGGCGAATACTCCTGCCGCAGCCCTCGTCTTTATTCCTTGAATTGGATCTGCCGCAAACTGGCGCGCTCGCTGGATTTTTCCATTTCGCACATTGCGCGAGAACAAAATGCGGAAGCCAACAGCCTGGCGAGTTCGGCCGCGCGAAGGAACGTATTCGTGCCCTGCAACTCTGCGACAGTTTGAGTTCAACCTCATAAACGACTGATGTCATCGCGCACGGCCGTGTAGGGCGAGAGAGGGACCTTACGTCGTTGTGCCTCGCGTGTGAAGTATTGATGACGAACACTGAAAAGTGCACGCCGACGCTTTGATCCCTTCCACGCCGCTGCTGGCCCACTAGAATCGAAAAGTCCCTCTCCTCCGCGCAAGCGCGTCCGGTCGGGATGACAGAGAAAGAAGGTGCCCTTCTTTCCCGCTCCCCTCAGGGTTGGTTTTGGCATCCAACGGCCGAGGCCGAATCTATGCCACGAAGAGACATCATCGTCATCGGAGCTTCTGTGGGAGGAATCAGTGTTCTACAAAGGATTCTTCCGACGCTACCCTGGGACTTGCCGGCTTCAATTTTCATCGTTGTCCACACCACGGAAGAGAGCCCCGGTTTGCTGCCGGAAATTCTCAACCGGTCCAGCAAGCTGCCGGTATTGCATGCGGTGCATAACGCTCCCGTCTTGCCGGCGCGTATATACATCGCTCCTGGTGGGAACCGGCATATGCTGCTGGATCGAGGCAGGCTGCGCCTGGAACCAGGGCCCCGAGAAAACCGGAATCGGCCTTCGATTGACGTTTTGTTCCGCTCGGCGTCATTCGCTTACGGAAGCCGCGTAATCGGCGTTGTCCTTAGCGGAAATCTGGACGACGGATCAGCCGGGCTGGCGGACATCAAGCGCCGCGGAGGAATGGCGGTCGTTCAGGACCCCGATGATGCGGATGCTCCCTCCATGCCAAACCAGGCGATTGAAAGCGCCAAGGTCGACTTCATTTTGCCGGCTCAGAAGATTGGGCCCAAGCTAGTGGAAATCGCAGCACTGGAAATCGAAGAGAAAGTACAGATTATTTCAAATGGGAAGAAAAATATGGAGTCCACTGGACAGGTGTACTCCTGCCCAGAATGTGGCGGAGTACTTGAAGAAAAGCAGGAAGGAGAACTCGTCCGCTTCCGCTGCCGCGTAGGACACCTCTACTCACCGGACAGTCTGATGGCTGACCAGAGTGTTGCGACCGAACGAGCTTTATGGGCCGCGATTCGCAGTCTGGAGGAGCAGGCTGAGTTCTCTGAAAGATTGGAAAAGAGCTCGCACCAGAAAAAACACACCCGGCTCGCAAGGCGATTCGGAGAGAAGGCAAAAACCAGCCGCGATGATGCGGCCGTGCTTCGCGGTCTCCTGGAGAAAACGGCGGAGGAAGTGCTGGAGGTTCCGCTGGAGCAAACCGGGACCGAACAGTAGTGCTCGCAATGACCCTGCCACCGAAGAAGCTGAAAGCTACAACCCGCCCGCCCTCCGAAGCCACAAAAGAGCGGCTGGAAAAAGTTGAGCAAACCGCGCACAAGCTCCATGCCGCAGCCGACAACGTACACCACAGGGCGGAACAGATTCATAAAGATGCAATCGCGACGCGGCAACGCGCCCAGGCTGCCCGCAGACGCGCCCAAGCTGCTCGCAAGTCCCGTAAAAACAAAATCACATAAGGGAAGCTGAATCATGAGCGATGACGAAGATGTGGCAACCGTATTGGTGCAAACTGCGCGCAACCTGAAACAACAGTCGGAGATTCTCCGCAAACAATCGCAAGACTTGATGAAAGAGGCGGGACGTATACGGACGGCCAGCAAGACTGCTCGAAACGCCAGCCAGCGCAGCCGGAGCTCAGGCGCACAACGACGTAAATCACACTGACTTCGCTGCCGGTCTCCGATTTCGCATCGGCCAGCAGTCGCTCACTTGGGCATGACTGGCGCCCTTTGTCCGATACAGAACGTATGATTCGCAAAAATTGAAAATATTGCCTGAAACCGCGAATTGCGCTAAATTTCCCTTCGTGTGGTGATGTATAAGCACAAATCGGGCCAATTTTCTCCAGTCTTCGAAAAGATGAACCAGGAGCGTATGAGACGATCTCGCGAGAATACCGAGTCGGCGAAGCGCACTTTGGAGGAAGCCCAAAAACTGATCGACCAGAGCGAAGAGCTACTCCGTCGCGTGCGCAGCAGAAAGCGTAAGGCGAGCTGATCCCCCGGATCAGTATC
>DATBIE010000119.1:0-7064 GCA_036557105.1 Terriglobales bacterium | reverse complement strand
AGCCAGCAGCAACAGCACGTGCCCGCTATCCGTTCGACTTTGAAGGAAGATCTTTACGTTGTTTTCGAAGGACAGAATACCGACACAGGACGGCCGATCATCAAGGCGCACCTGAATCCGATGGTGTCGTGGATATGGATTGGTCTTCTGGTGATGGTGTTTGGCACAATTCTCGCGCTGGTTCCGAATAGCGCACCGATCCGGGCCGCAGTGCGTGAAACTGTGGATGCGGGTGTGCGTTCGCCGAGTTCGGCGCGTCCTGCACCAGTCGGGGCTGGTGACTGATGCAGTTATCTTTTCTTAGTCTTAGCGGTCTTAGCGGGAAACGTGTTCGCCTGCTGGTTGCGCTGTTTTTGGGAGTGCTGCTGCTTGTCGGGGCGGGAGACGATGCTGCTCGGATCGACCGGCTGGGTCATCAATTGTTGTGCGTGTGTGGATGCAATCAGATTCTCTTGGAGTGCAATCACGTCGGCTGCTCCTATTCGACGCGGATGAGAGATGAACTAACGGCGGCGGTCACGCGAGGTGACAGTGACAATGGCGTTCTGCAATGGTTTATTCAGACGTACGGAACAACCGTATTGCCAGCGCCCACAAATACAGGCTTTGACCGGATGGCGTGGGTTATGCCGTATGTTGCTCTCTTCGGGGGTATCGGTCTAGTGGTCGGTATTGTTTGGGTATGGAAAAAGCGTCCGGCTGCAGTGCAGGGAGGCGCACCTCGGATGTTTGGTGGGGAGCTTGATCGTTTTCGCCAGCAGGCGCGGCGGGAGACGGAACTATGATTCCATTTTTTTGTTGTCTCGTGGCGGCTGGTGCCTTGTATTACGTCTTCAGTGTTCCGGAACTCGTGACTGCCGGCCCGGAGAAGACCCGCGCAGCGTTCCTGCGCGAGCGCAAGGAAGTGATCTACGAGAATTTGCGCGATTTGAATTTCGAATACAAAGCTGGAAAAGTTCCTGACGTGGATTACCAGTCGATGAAGAATTCTCTCGAAGACGAGGCCGCGTCGATTTTGTCGGAAATATCGAGATTGGAATCAGTACGGGCGTAACCTCTGTGAAAACGTCTGTGCGCCTCGGTGTTCTCTGTGGTCAGGCTCTAAAAGAATTCACCACAGAGGACACAGAGTTTCACAGAGAAACTCCACAGAGAGCTTCCAGAGAGAACCAGGAAGTACTTTGACCGATAAAAGCATGTCTTCACAAAACGTACTGTGCGCGCTGTTGATCTTAGCGATCTCGGCCGCTGCGCACGCCGCCACCCTCACCGGCACTGTTACGAATGGAACGACCAATAAGCCGTCCGCAGGCGACGAAGTCATCCTCATCAAGCTCGCCGCCGGGATGGAACAGGCCGGCAGCGTCAAGACCGATGCACAGGGAAAATTTTCGATTTCGCTGCCTGATGAAGGCATGCATCTGGTGCGGGTAATTCATCAAGGCGTGACCTACCATCAGCCCGCGCCGCCGGGAACCACTAACGTGGACGTTAAGGTTTACGACGCGAGCCCGAAGGTTGCAGGGGTAAAAGCGGTCGCTGATCTCATGTACCTGCAGGCCGGCAAGGGCGATCTCGCGATCATGCGTCTGTTCGCGGTTGACAACACATCACAGCCGCCGCGAACAGAGATGAACGACAGCCCTTTCGAATTTTATGTTCCGGAGAACGCGCAGATCGATGACGCGCAAGCTCAAACTGCGGGTGGCCAGTGGGTAAACTCCGCGCCGGTTCCGCAAAAAGAAAAAGGCCGATACGCGTTTGTGTTCCCTATCCGGCCCGGACAGACGCAGTTTCGCGTGACGTATCACTTGGCGTACTCGGGAAAGGCGACACTCAATCCGCATCTGATCTATCCTCTGCAACATTTTGTTGCAATCATGCCGCGTTCGCTGGGATTCAATCCAAGCAAGACCGGTGTATACGAAGACAAGCAACCGCCGGATCTTCCGGCTGCAATCGCCGAAGTGGCCAGCAATCCGAAGCCCGGTCAGGACATTGCGTTTGAAATCTCCGGTGAAGGCGCTCTGCAGGACCAGAATCAAAACGCGTCGGACCAAGGCCAGGGCTCGAATTCATCGGCATCTCCCGAAGCCGATAATCGGCCTGGCGGCGGTTTGGGCAAGCCTGGCGAGGATCCTGATCCTCTGGATCAATATCGTTGGTGGTTGCTGGGGGCGTTTGGGATCGTGCTGGCCGGTGGCGCAGTTTATACGACTTCGCGGTCGAAGGCTCCTGTTACGAGCCCTGCTCCCGCTGCGGGTCCGGATAGGTCTGCAGCCACCCTACTTGATGCTTTAAAAGAAGAGTTGTTTCAGCTGGAATTGGAACATCAGCAGGCACAAATCTCTGATCAGGAATACGCGACTGCCAAGGCTGCTCTCGATCAGACACTCGCCCGCGCAATCAAGAGAAACAAATAGATCCTATTAGATAGGCGTGCTTGCCGCTTCCGCTACCCGGAATTTTGACCCATGAAGCCGCTTGCTTCAAACCCGCATCTATTCTCTAGGGGCTAACTATGGGAAATACCTTCAAAACCGCCTTTTTGCTGACCGCGCTCACTCTGTTGCTGATGTTCCTGGGACGGATCTTTGGCGGGCAGAATGGGATGCTGCTCGCTCTGGTGATTGCTGCGGTCATGAACTTCGCGTCGTATTTTTATTCGGACAAGATCGCGCTTGCCATGTATCGCGCGAAGCCGGTAACACGTGAGGAGCTACCCCGCGCATATCAAATCGTGGAACGGCTCACGCAGAAGATCGGCATCCCCATGCCGAAGATGTACGTGATCCCGACAGACTCGCCCAATGCGTTTGCTACCGGGCGCAACCCTGAGCACGCGTCAGTCGCGGTCACACAGGGAATTCTGGGCCTGCTCAATGACGAAGAACTCGAGGGCGTGCTGGCGCATGAACTGGGTCACGTCCGCAATCGCGACATCCTGATCAGCTCAATTGCGGCGACGATTGCTGGAGCAATTACTTACCTTGCCGAAATCGCACGCTGGGGAATGATCTTTGGCGGGTATGGAGGAAATCGGGAGGAGCGCGAAGGTGGTGGATTTGGCGCGCTGCTCATGCTGATTCTGGCGCCCATCGCTGCCTTTCTGATTCAGCTTGCGGTTTCGCGCTCGCGTGAGTACCAGGCGGACGCAACCGGAGCCCATTTCACCGGAAATCCATACGCGCTGGCGAGTGCCCTGGCCAAGCTGGACGCTTACTCAAAACGGCGGCCGCTTTCGGCGACGCCATCTACTGCGCATCTTTTCATCATTCAACCATTCTTAGGAATGGGGCTGGGAAGCCTGTTCTCGACACATCCTCCGATTGCCAAGCGGATTGAGAGGCTTACAGGCAGACCGGCGGAATACACGATGCAGTGAGGCGTGGTTGGGCGGACCTGGAGGGCCGCCCCTACACTTTTCGTGGCCCGTGATTCGCGAATCACTGCCACTAATGACTGACCACTGCTCTCCGTCACTTCGGTAACCAGGAACGCCTGAGGACCACATAGTAGAATCGCCTTTATGTCGCCGGAAAGCGTGATTGCAGCCTCCCATCGGGCTTCTCTCCTCGAAAACGAACTGAAAAAAGTCATTCGCGGGAAGGATGAGGTCGTCCGCCTGGCGCTGGTCTCAATTTTTGCGCATGGACATTTGCTGATCGAAGGCGTTCCGGGCGTCGGAAAGACGACCCTGGCCCATGCGCTGGCCCGATTGCTGGGTTGCAGCTTTCAACGCGTGCAGTTCACCAGTGACATGCTGCCTTCCGACATCATCGGTATTTCGATCTATTCCACGTCTGAGCAGAAATTCGAATTCAAACACGGCCCTGTTTTCACGAACATTCTTTTGGCGGATGAAATCAACCGCACCACTCCAAAGACACAGTCGGCATTGCTGGAAGCAATGAACGAAGGCCAGGTCACGGTGGATTCAATCTGCCATCCGCTGCCGCAGCCCTTTCTGGTGATCGCAACGCAGAATCCTGTCGAGCACCATGGAACTTACCCGCTGCCGGAGTCGCAGCTTGATCGATTTCTCATGCGTGTGCAAATGGGTTACCCGGACACGAAATCAGAGCGCGAAATTCTGCGCTCAGAGGCTGGCACGTCGCAGCTTGGAACGCTTGAACCAGTACTGACCGGCGCTGACGTGCTTGAAATGCAGCAGGTCGTAACACAAGTAGAAGTCGATGATTCCTTAGTTGCCTACGCGCTGGAAATCGTGGCGCGTACGCGGAAGCATGAGAAACTGACGCTCGGTGTTTCGCCACGCGGATCGCAAATGCTGTACCGCGCGGCACAGGCAATGGCTTTCCTCGATGGGCGTGGCTTCTGTGTTCCGGAAGATTTCAAGCCTCTGGCTGTTCCTGTTTTCGCCCATCGTATCGCGATTCACGGAATGAACTCCTCAGGACTCAAGAAATCGGTACGCCCCGAAGAAGTCATTCAGGAAATCGTGGATTCTGTACCGGTGCCGGTTTAGTTTCGGCACCTTGGACCATGCTGGATTTCTTGATCTTCTGTGGATTGCTGGTTCTCCCCGTTATGCTGCTGGGACGGGCCTGGTACCAACATGGGGGCCGGTTCGTTCTCACACTCACGGTTCCTACTCTAAGCCTGGTTCTTCTTCTGTTAGCCATTCCCCCACAATGGAGAGCAGTGCTGCTCGGCCTCGATTACAGCCAGCGTTTATACACAACCATAGAGGCAAATATTGGCCTCGTACTTGTCTCGGCTATTTATTCAGCGATCAAGAAGAAGTGGGACGTTGCAATTGCATCACTTGCTATTGCCGTGGCCTGGTTTTGGGTCGGAGCTATAAATTCGGTGGTGTAATCTTCATCACACTGAATAGTCGGCGGTATTGCCATCTCGTTCAAGCACAACCGAACGAGAAAGAAGAAGGCATGTTGCTTCCCTTCTAGACTTCACAACCCGCGTTGACTTGGATTTTTCTGCAACGTAAGATTCTTGCCTTGTGATCGGCGAAAGTGTTTCACACTACCGCATTGTCGAAAAGCTCGGCGGTGGCGGCATGGGCGTCGTTTATAAGGCAGAGGACACCCGGCTCCATCGTTTCGTCGCGCTGAAATTCCTGCCTAAGGAAATCGCGCGCGATCCGCAGTCTCTGGCCCGCTTTCAACGCGAGGCACAGGCGGCGTCAGCCCTGAATCATCCTAATATCTGCACGATTCATGACATCGGCGAGCATGACGGCGAAGCCTACATTGTTATGGAGTTCCTGGACGGGCTCACGCTGAAACACATGATCGCGGGCCGCCCGCTGGAACTCGAAACCGTGCTTGGAATAGGAATCGAAATTGCCGAGGCGCTCGACGCGGCCCATTGTCAGGGAATCGTTCATCGCGACATCAAGCCTGCCAACATTTTCGTTACTAAAAGAGGCCACGCGAAAATTCTCGACTTCGGATTGGCAAAGGTTAAGTACGGCGAGCGCGCTCTGCAACCTGCCGGCGCATTTGACGCAACTGTTGATTCAGCTGAAGCGCACCTCACCAGTCCAGGTACAGCAGTTGGAACCATCGCATACATGTCGCCGGAGCAGGTGCGCGGCAAAGATCTGGATTCCAGAACCGATTTGTTTTCGTTTGGCGTAGTGCTTTATGAGATGGTGACCGGGGCATTGCCTTATCGCGGGGAAACCTCGGGAGTCATTTTCGAAGCAATTCTCAATCGCGCGCCGGTGCCGCCTGTCCGTTTGAATCCCGACCTTCCTACCAAGTTTGAAGACATCATCAATCGTGCTCTGGAGAAAGACCGGGAGCTGCGTTATCAGCATGCGTCCGAGATGAAATCGGAGCTAATGCGATTGAAGCGCGATACAGACACAGGCCGTGCAGCGGTAGCGAGCAGCATTGAGGATGTGGGCACAAACAGCCTCGTTCGTCCCGCAGAGGAGGGCTCAGCAGCACGTGCGCCAGCCCACACCACATCAAGGACAAAAGTGTCCGCGCCACACTCGAGTGGCTCTGAGCAGGCTCCAATCACAGTAGAAAATCCCGGGGTTCCACGGCGCGGGAGAGTATGGGCCGCAGTCGCCGTACTTGCGATTCTGGTTGTAGCGATGGGGTCCTACTTCTTCTTTCGTCATCGGGCATCGGCGATGACGGAAAAAGATTCCATCCTGCTGGCGGATTTTGTGAACACGACCGGGGACCCGGTTTTTGACGGCACATTGAAAGAAGCTCTGGCAGTCCAACTTGGGCAATCGCCTTATTTGAACATCACGCCGGAATCGCGCATTCAGGAAGCCTTGAAGTTTATGGGACGCTCTCCGGATGAACGGTTGACGAACGACGTTGCCCATGAAATCTGTCTGCGTGAAGGCATTAAGGCGATGCTGACCGGTTCCGTCGCCAGCTTGGGCAGCCACTATGTCATCGATCTGAATGCGATTAACGTGCAAAGCGGAGATTCCATCGCGCGCGAGCAGGCGGAAGCCGACAGCAAGGAAACTGTGCTTAAAACTCTCGACACTGCGGCTTCAAATCTTCGCAGTAAGCTGGGCGAATCTGTCGCATCGATTCAGAAATTCGCTACGCCTCTCGAGCAGGCCACGACGTCATCTTTAGAAGCACTACAAGCCTTCAGTCTCGGCTACGGTGCACACGAGCGGCTACACGACGAACAAGCGGTTCCCCACTTGCAACGTGCCATTGAACTCGACCCTAATTTCGCAATGGCTTACGCGACATTGGGTGTAGTCGATTCCAACCTCTCGAATATGTCACTCAGCATGCAAAATCTGGAGAAGGCCTTTGAGCTGAAAGACCGCGCCAGCGAGCGCGAGCGACTCTACATCACCGCGCATTATTACGACGAGTTACAGCGAAACGCCGAAAAGACCGAATCAACCTACCAGAACTGGATCAACACTTATCCTCACGACACCGTCCCCATGGACAACTTGAGTTTGCTCTATCAGGAAATTGGTCAGTACGACAAGGCTCTCGTTAGGGTGAACGAAGCTATGCGAGTGGATCCGAAAGACCAATTCGCCTACCAGAATGCTGCCGCCTCTTATATGGGAATGAACC
>DATBIE010000118.1:0-13422 GCA_036557105.1 Terriglobales bacterium | reverse complement strand
CGAAGCAATCTCCACCTTGAACGACTTCCTTCGTTCTAACCCCAACGACTCGCAAGCTGGAAAGGCCCGGGATCTGATCAGTCTTATCAAAAAGCATGCCTCAACCCCGGCTGCAACAACCGTGACGGTAATGAATCCGCCAGATTCAACTATCGACGACACGGACTTGAGATTATCGATTAAATCATGGGCGCCTCCCAGCGTCGACGACGAAAAGCCCTCCGTCGCACAAGGAGTGAATTGCCCGGCGGACGAAGTAGTCTCGGAAAGTGGCGCAAGGGTCAAGCAGTTCGCAAACGACATTTCGAAATTTTCCGCCATTGAGGATCTTGTTCACGAAAGGGTAGACGAGCTCGGGCACGCCATCACGAAAGAAACCCGCAAATATAACTTCGTTGCCGCAATTTCAGAAGAGAAACCGGGCTACCTGGAAGTCGAAGAATACCGAAGCGAAAATTCGCAACCTGTCGAATTCCCCGACAACATGGTCACAAGAGGCTTCCCTGCTCTCGCGTTAGTTTTCCATCCAGAAATGAGAGACAACTTTGAGTTCGTTTGTGAAGGTCTGGGTGAGCTACAGGGACAAGCAACTTGGTTGATGCATTTTCGCCAACGGGACGACCGCCCCAACCGGATTCAAGAGTTAAAGGCGGCCGGCATGGTCTACCCCGTTAACTTAAAAGGCCGCGCTTGGATCAATGCGGGGACATTCCAGATCGTTCGTATTGAATCGGAATTAGTCAAACCCATGCCCAATATTCAATTACTGACTGAAAGGGAGATCGTCGACTATGGCCCCGTCCAATTTCGCGGCAAGGGTACGGAGCTCTGGCTGCCCATAAAGGCGGACTTGTACCTTGATTTTAGAAAGCATCGGTACTACAGACAGCACAGCTTCAGCCACTTCATGCTGTTTTCGACCGACAGCCAGGAGAAAGTTAGCGGCCCAAAGGACGAACCCAAACTGAAGGAAGGCTCTCAACCAAATTAGATCCAGTCAAAATCCCAAGACTTCCCTCCCAAGCCACAGATTGAAAGTTATTCCGAAATTCAGGTGCTATGAGTGGAATGCTGAGCCACACGGACCTGCCCGCGAATCTAGCAGGAGGCGTACAATCTGAGTCCGCCCACAGGAACGCCACATCTTTTGCAGTTATGCCCGAAAATCCAGCCCTGAAAGGAGCTCACCATGAGCGCACTGCGAGCCGTACCAATTTCTGAAGAGGCCCAGAAGCCACAGACCTACACAGCCAAAGCGGTTGCCGCGCATAGCCCCACGTCAGGTATGGCGGCGATCAGCATTCCGCGACGCCAACCGCAGCTGAAAGATATACAGATCGAGATTCTCTACTGCGGCATTTGCCACACCGACGTTCATTTTGTGCGCAACGAGTTTGCCGCGATCATGCCGACGAGCTATCCATGCGTCCCTGGGCATGAGATCGTGGGACGCGTGGTGAATACCGGAAGCGCGGTTACCAAATTCAAACAGGGCGACCTGGCCGCAGTTGGCTGCATGGTTGATTCCGATCGCAGCTGCCCTGCTTGCCGTGCAGGTGAAGAACAGTTCTGCGCCAGCCAGCCAACATTCACTTACAACGCGCCCGACAAATACCTTGGAGGTATGACCTACGGCGGCTATTCGCAAAGTGTGGTGGTTGATGAGGATTTTGTCCTGCGTGTGCCGAAGAATCTCGATTTGGCCGGAACGGCCCCGCTGCTTTGCGCAGGAATCACGACATATTCGCCCTTGCGGCACGCCGGCATTCAGGCGGGAAGCAAAGTTGGCGTAGTCGGCCTGGGAGGACTGGGTCATATGGCCGTGAAACTCGCTGCCGCCTTCGGCGCAAACGTTGTAATGTTCACGACCAGCCCGAACAAGACTGCGGATGCAAAGCGGCTCGGCGCGCATGACGTCGTAAACTCCAGGAATGATGCTGAGTTGCAGAAGCATGCGAACACCTTCGATTTCATCATCGACACGGTGCCTGCGAAACACGAAATCAGCCCATACATCGCCCTGCTGAAGACCGATGGAACGCTGACGTTCGTTGGCGCGCCGAACGAGCCGTTGGCTCTCGACGTCGCCGGTCTGCTTTTTGGCCGGAAGAAAGTTGCGGGATCGCTGATCGGCGGGATTCGCGAGACGCAGGAGATGCTCGACTTCTGCGGCAAGCACAACGTGACGTCAGATGTCGAAATCATCGGCGTCAATCAGATTAACCAGGCATATGATCGGCTGCTGAAGAATGATGTGAAATATCGCTTCGTGATCGATCTTGCATCGCTGAAGTAGCTGCCTTTAAGTTCTCATGAATCTCTGCGTGACGATGTAAGTTGACAATCAATTCTCCTTTGCACTAGCGTGGCGGGCATGAATCGAGCGCAGCAACCTGCACTCACGGCATTTGCAATGGGAATGATTGGTCTCGGCTTACTCGCGCTCGTCTACGGCGACTTCGCGATGGTGTGGCAGCCGGTGCCCATGTTCCCGGGACGAACGGCGGTTGCGTACGCTTCTGGCGCGATCATGTTCTTTGGCGGTATCGGATTGCTTTTCCAAGCCACAGCGGCGTCTGCAGCCCGCGTCTTGTTTCCCTACCTTTTTGTCTGGATGTTGCTAAAAGTCCCGGCTCTAGTGGTCGCGCCGGGGATGGAAGCAGTGTGGCTTGGCTTTGGCGAACTCGCTGTGCTTTTCGCCGGAGGCTGGGTCTTGTTCGCGCGCACAGCTAACCTTCGGGATGGCTCTCCTCTAAGTTTCCTGGCAAGCGAGAAAAGTATCTATGCCGCCCGGATGATGTTTGGGCTTTGGCTCATTCCCATCGGGCTCTCGCACATCTTTTATGTGAAAGCGACCGCGGACCTGGTGCCGGCGTGGCTCCCTTATCGTGAAGGTTGGGCATACCTGACTGGCGCTGGACAGATTGCTTGCGGGCTCGGAGTTTTGTTGTCGATCCTGCCGCGCGTGGCCGCGTTTACCGAAGCCGCAATGATCGGATTGTTCACCATTCTGGTTTGGGCGCCGAAGATTGTGGCTGCGCCGAAGACCCGGCTCCCGTGGACGGCATTCTTCATTTCGTGGGCTATCGCATCTGCCGCATGGCTCGTGGCGCAAAATGTTGCGGCGAAGCAACACGCTAAGCAGATGGCCGCCGGATCTCAAATCTAGTGGGTCGCGGGGTTTCGTTGGTGGCGGGGAACCGTCTCGAACTCACACAAGCCCGCCAATGGCCTAACTTCCCTCTTGACTTTTGCCTCGCTAAAACCTAGCATTTTCATATACCGACCGACCGGTCGGTTTGCATGTAGTAGCACTATAACCAGGAGCAAACCGTGGCCACCATCTTCTACGAGCGCGACGCCAATCCCTCAGCTTTGAAGGACAAAACCATTGCTATTTTCGGCTACGGCAGCCAGGGACACGCGCAGGCGCAGAACCTCCGCGACAGCGGCTACAACGTAATTGTCGGACTCGACCCGACCCGCGGCAGCGCCAAACAGGCCAATGCCGATGGCTTCACAGTTCTCGCGCCCGCCGAAGCCGCAAAGAAAGCTCAGTGGATCCAGATTCTAACTCCTGACGAGACGCAGGCCGACTTCTACGAATCCGCGATCAAGCCCGGCCTGACCAAAGGTAAGGTGCTGGGTTTTTCGCACGGCTTTAGCATTCATTTCAAGGCCATTGTCCCCCCGCCGGATGTTGACGTAGTCATGATCGCCCCGAAAAGCCCCGGTCACCTGTTGCGCCGTGTCTATGCCGAAGGTCGCGGCGTGCCGTCGCTGATTGCTATTCAGCAGGACGCGAGTGGCCGCGCGCATGAGTTGGCTCTTGCTTATGCGTATGGGATCGGCTCGACCCGCGCCGGCGTTTTGCAGACGACGTTCAAAGAGGAAACCGAGAGCGATCTGTTCGGCGAACAAGCAGTGCTATGCGGCGGTCTGACTTCTCTGATGAAGAAAGGCTTCGAGACGCTGGTTGCGGCTGGATATCAGCCCGAAATTGCGTATTTCGAGTGCATCCACGAAATGAAGCTGATCGTGGACCTGATCTACGAAGGCGGGCTCGGCCGCATGCGCTATTCGATTTCAAACACGGCTGAATATGGCGACCTTACACGCGGCCCCAGGGTGGTCGGTGACGAGACTCGCGAAACCATGCAGAAGATTCTCTCAGAGATTCAAAGTGGGGAGTTCGCGCGCGAGTGGATCAACGAAAATAAGACTGGCGTGAAGAAGTTCAATGCCCTACGCGACTCGGAAAAGAAGCATCAGGTCGAAGAGGTCGGCTCGAACCTGCGCGGAATGATGTCCTGGCTGCAAAAAGATTCCGGCAAGCAGGCCCATAAAGCCGAAGCCACTCAGAAGAAGGTCGTCAATGCTTAAGGGCGCTGAAATATTTTTGAAGTGTTTGCGCGCCGAAGGTGTTGACCTGGTATTCGGTTATCCTGGCGGCGCGATTATGCCGTTGTACGATGCCCTCGATGGCAGCGGCATTCGCCATATCCTGACCCGCCACGAGCAGGGCGCGATCTTTGCCGCGGAAGGTCATGCGCGCGCGACGGGACAAGTCGGAGTCGCCATCGCAACAAGCGGCCCTGGCGCGACGAATCTGGTGACCGGCATCGCCGATGCAAAGATGGATTCGTGTCCGCTGGTCTGCATCACTGGACAGGTACGCAGCGCGCTCATCGGTACCGATGCATTCCAGGAAACTGATGTCTTCGGCCTGACGCTTTCACTCACAAAGTGGAGCAGGCTGGTTCGCTCAATTGACGAGATCCCTGCTGTGATCGCCGAAGGATTTTACTGGGCGCGCGAGGGCCGGCCGGGCCCGGTTGTCATCGACATTCCGACTGACTTTCTGAAAGCAAAAATGGAATTCTCTGGCCCTGTGAAGTTTACGCCGAAACCGCGGGCATCGGACGCCACGACCAACGAAGCAGTCGCCGATTCGATCATTGCCCTGCTGCAAAAGGCACAGAAGCCTGTTGCCCTGGTTGGAGCCGGCGCAAAGCTATCGGGAGCAATTTCCGAACTGCGGCAATTGCTCGATGAACTCAATATTCCGACATTCGCCACGGTTCATGGCCTTGGGGCAGTCTCGCCCGATGCTCCCTACTATCTGGGCATGGTCGGCATGCATGGCACCCGCGCAGCAAATATGGCGCTGCATGAGAACGACCTGTTGCTGGTTTTCGGCGCACGACTGGACGATCGGGTCACCGGCGATCCCACGCGCTTTGCCCCGAATTCCAAAATCGTTCACTTTGAAATTGATCCCGGACAGCTTGATCGCGTGCGCCAGTGTGAATTGCCTGTTATTGGAGATCTTGCACAAACTATTCCCGCATTTGCTAAGAAGGCAGGCAAAGCCAAACTTCCGGATTGGTCTTCCTGGCGCGCAGTAGCTTGCGGGCAAGACAGAGCGGAACTGGATCCTCGCGGGTTGTCACAGCCCACGATTCGTTTTCTCGATGAACTCTTCGGCCGTTTGCCGAAGAACAGCATTGTGATTGCTGACGTTGGTCAGCACCAGATGTGGGCTGCCCAGCGTTATTGCTCGGACTCGCCACGCGGATTCATCACCTCGGGTGGCCTCGGTTCGATGGGATTTGCGCTGCCGGCAGCCGTGGGCGTGCAGCTTTCGAAGCCTGATGCCACGGTACTCTGCGTTTCTGGTGACGGCGGCTTTCAGATGAATATTCAAGAGCTCGCCACCGTGCGCCGCCTGAACCTCCCGATCAAAATGGTGATCGTCGACAACAAATATCTCGGCATGGTCCGCCAGTGGCAGCAGCTTTTCTATCAGCGTAACTATGCGGAAACCGATTTGAGTGACAACCCAGATTTCGTGGAAATTTCAAAGGCTTACCGCATCAATGCTGTTCGCGTTAACGAGGATGTCATGCGTGAATATCCGGTGACGCAGGACACAGCAGCTGTATTTGAAAAGTTTGTACGGTCACGGGAGCCGGAGCTTCTGGTATTTGACTGCGCTCCGGAGGCAAATGTCTATCCGATGGTGCCAGCAGGTGCGGCATTGTCGGAGATGTTGTTTGAGGAAGACTAGGAGTAGGAGAATGAGTATGCACGTATTTCATATTCACTATCGCAATACACAAGGCACACTGATGCGCATTCTGACTGCCGTTTCCAGGCGTGGCATCGAGATCCCATATGTCGTCGCTATCGCTTCAGGTTCTGCGCACCGGGCAGACCTGCTGCTTGATGTAAACGCAAAGCAGGTGGGCCAGCTCTGCCGCGACTGGCACGCAATTGTGGATGTGGTGGATGTTCGAATTGGTGTCCCTACGCCTGAGATGCTTGAGGGTGCTGCAGGATTCGGAGCTCCTCACCCACCGAGCTCCGCAAGTGCCGGTAGCAGATCAGCCAGCGCCGCCATGGCCTGACAAGTTCTGCTCGGATAACAACGTCAGAGACACACTAGGGACTGTCACAGTTCGTCGTCAACAGATCACAGATGTTTCCGCTCTGAGCTTCTCTCGCCGATTGTCCGGCATCGCTGAACTGCCCCAAGGCCCAGTTCCACTGAATAAATCGCAGAATCGAGACGAAATCCATTTGTTTCGAAGAGACATAGTTATTTTTGGCAAAGGGAGAGATAACCAGCACCGGCACGCGCGCACCCAAACCGAGGGTGCCGCTCAACTGTGGAGGAGCCACGTGATCGTACCAGCCACCGCTTTCATCCCAAAGGACGATTATTGCGCTGTTCGCCCAAGCACTTGAATTTTGTACGGTCTTGACGAATCCATCCAGCCACTCAATCGCAGTGGCGATGTCCCCCTGGCCGGGATGCATGCTGTGGCTGGGTGAGCCTTGTACCCACGTGACGGACGGCAATGACTCAGAGGAAAGCAGGCTGCTGAAGTTGTCAAGCGTGAAGTCTTTCACGTTGCCTGAATTCGCAGTGCTTTGGAAGTACTGGAAGGGATTTTCCTGGGGAACGTAGTGCTTGCAGCTCCCATTCTGTTCGTTAGCGAAGAACTCCTGGTAAAACGCCCATGAAATGTTATGAGATGAGAGTTGGTCTCCGACATTCGTGAAGGTCAACGGTGGAGTGATGTTCGCCCCTAGACTCTGGTTCTGGGCAAAGAGTCCTGCCGTGCAATTGTCCAATTGTGGGTAACCGTAGGGATCAGAGCCGGTACCTACGTCTGCAGCAACCATGTACAACATGTTGCTGGGTTCACTGGCCATTGCGGACGCGAAAAAGTTGTCTGCCAGGGCATATTGCTGCGCGTAACTCCAGATCGTGCTCAGGCTGGCTTGCTTTCCGTCGGCAGCGGTTCCCGTGGTGTGGTTATCGTAATAACTCATCGCAAGGTCGCCATTTGCCCAGGCGTATTTGTCCATCTTCCCGGAATCATAGGCGGTCTGATAACTCTGAGCGGTGTGGTTCAAGTCGGCTGGATTTGTATCCGCGAGGAGAGATTCTGTGATCTGGTTCCCCGCTTTGTTACCCTGCGTGTAGCTCGGCAGCGAAGAATCGAGTCCATTCGCGCCAGGGTAGGTGCCAAACAGATGGTCGAAGGACCTGTTTTGCATCACGACGATGATGAGGTTCTTTATCGAGGAACGCGGGACTTGTGAAAGTTGCTGCGGCGGGGGATTCATGGAATTCCCTGTGCCTTGTACACCGGCACACCCTCCTAGAACTGAGCACAGCAGAATTCCCGTCAATTCTCTCGCGAGCAGTTTTTTCATCTTTCCTTATCGCTCCCTTTAACTAACCTGTAACGCGCGGATTCGATGCCCCAGTTCCGGCGAGAGTTGCTTCGCTTTTTGTGCAGTGCAGGATAGAAAAACACCCTAGTGCATGGTGCTTCGATGTCTTTAGATTTATCGATTCGTCCCGATCACGATCACTCCTGTGAATCTCAGCTGGGCCAGCAGTTGTTTGCGTCAGCTACCATGCCGCTTTCTCTTTCCGAATGACTGTCGTAATCTCTTCTCTATGAACCTGAACCACCGCAGTCAGCTCCTCACTCAAGGTCGTGCACGCGCCGGCGCGCGTTCGATGTTCAAGGCCGTCGGCTTTACTGATGAAGACCTTGCAAAGCCGCTGATCGGAGTAGCGAATACCTGGATCGAAACCATGCCGTGCAATTTTCACCTGCGCCGCCTTTCGGCAAAGGTGAAGGAAGGCATTCGCAAGGCGGGTGGAACTCCCATGGAGTTCAACACCATTGCTATCAGCGACGGCGAAACCATGGGAACAGAAGGAATGCGTGCTTCTCTTGTGAGCCGTGAAGTAATCGCTGATTCCATTGAACTCGTCTGTCGTGGGCAACTTTTCGATGCGGTGGTTTGCGTGGTGGGGTGTGACAAGACAATTCCTGCTGCTGCAATGGCGCTTGCGCGATTGGATTTGCCAGGGCTGGTACTCTACGGCGGCACGATTGCTGCCGGCAGCTTTCGGGGGAAAGATGTAACCATTCAGGACGTGTACGAAGCAATTGGCGCAAACGCCGCCGGCAAGATGAGCGACGCCGACCTTCGCGAACTGGAAAACGTTGCATGTCCTGGCGCGGGCGCATGTGGGGGCCAATACACCGCGAACACTATGTCGACCGTCATGGAGATGATCGGGCTTTCCCCGATTGGCTATAACAGCGTGCCCGCAATTGATCCGCGTAAAGATGAAATTGCATTTCGCTGTGGCGAACTGGTGATGGATTTATTACAGCGTGGCTCGAAGACAAAGGATATTCTGACGCGCGACGCCTTCGAAAATGCAATTGCCGGCGTTGCTGCGAGCGGCGGCTCAACTAACTCAGTGCTGCACCTGCTCGCGATTGCTCGCGAAGCCGGAATCCCTCTTCACATCGACGATTTCCAGAAAGTAAGCGAGCGCACGCCGTTACTCTGCGATCTGAAGCCATTTGGGCGATTTGTCGCCGCCGACATGCATCGTGCCGGAGGCATTGGTCTGTTGGCAAAGCGTTTGCTCCAGGCGAAAAAACTGCATGAGCGCGCAATGACGGTGACTGGGAAAACCATCGGCGAAGAAGCGAATTCGGCGGTTGAGACTCCCGACCAGGAAGTGGTTGCGCCGATTGACAGACCGCTGAAAGCCACGGGTGGACTCGTCATTCTGCACGGCAATCTGGCTCCTGAAGGATGTGTAGCCAAAATCAGCGGGCACGAGCGACTCACCCATCGTGGTCCGGCGCGAGTTTTCGAATCGGAAGAAGACGCCATGAGCGCGGTTACGGGCAAGCACCTGAAGTCGGGAGACGTAGTTGTCATCAGAAATGAAGGACCGCGAGGTGGCCCGGGTATGCGTGAGATGCTTGGCGTAACGGCAGCCATAGTGGGAGAAGGACTTGGCGAGTCAGTCGCGCTTCTTACAGATGGCCGTTTCAGCGGCGCCACGCGCGGTTTAATGATCGGTCACGTTTCTCCTGAAGCGGCGCTCGGGGGGGCAATTGCGGCCGTTCACGAGGGGGACATCATTCGGGTGGACATAACCCAGCGCCTGATCCAGGTAGAGATCAGCGACTCGGAAATCCAACACAGAATGTCTGAGTGGAAGGCTGCAAAACCCCGCTATGCGGCAGGCGTTTTTGCAAAATACGCTGCTTTGGTTGATTCGGCGTCAGAAGGTGCGATCACCCGGGCGAAATAGCTATTCCATTGTCAACAAAGACCTATGATGGACGGGCACTCTCGCCGCGGGTCACCTGCCAATTCGTCGAATTTTTACCAAAAAGTAGTTTGCAAGTCTCTCCGCATCCAAGTAACGTTGTCTGAGGTAGGTATTGGTTTTGGGTGGGCGTAGTCGTTTTCTCCAGCCGCTAGTTCTATGGGTCTTGCTTGGCGCAACAGTCGCGTTTGGGCAAAGCCGCGACCAAGTTGCGCCTACTCTATCGAGTGCACACCATGGCTTCACCGTTTTTGCTCCCCGAGGACATAAAGCCCCGAAACCGCTGAAGGCAGTCCCAGTTCAGTCCACGAACACAGCCGGGATTGATTCCATTGCGACCTTCGCGGGCGAGTTCCGTGCTTCGGGATTAGGCCCGACCGGAAACCCGCAGCACAGATGGCGATACCTCATTGCGGGAAACCGTCCGGAGCGGGGCGGCACTACGGTTTTCAACGCTCCGATCATCCCGGTGTCGCTCGATCTTCTTGACTACGATGGCTCGGTTCGTGTGGTGAACGGGCATAAGCTTCACTATTCGGTCGAGCCGTTCGTGAAGGCAGTGCTGGATTCTCCAATATTTCAAATGACGGAATACAGCAGCAGCGATGTGCCAACGCAATTTTCCGATTCCATTCAAAGGGCACAGTTCTACAACGTCATGCAACCGGACTGGCACACTTTACTGAATCCTTCAGTGAAGACTTCACGAACGCTTTCGGTGCCGCGCGGCGCGTACTATTTCGCCTTGAACTCTGATGATTCCTGCTGTGCATTTGTGCTGGTGGACATCAACGTATTTTCAAATCGGCTGTTTCCACCTACTGCGAATGATGTATCAACTCCCGTCGGCGCTGCCGAGCACGCGGGCGACATCACGACTAAAGATATCGCGACATTTCTCTTCCCTAATACATATCTGTATCTGAACCGAAATCCGAATAGTTGCTGTGTGTTGGGCTTCCATACATACGATTTCGAACCAGGCACAGCAGCGAATGGTTTTCGCGAGAAACGATATGTTCTGAATTATTCGAGCTGGATCAGCCCGGGCCTATTCGCACCTGGATTCGAAGATGTGACAGCTTTGAGCCACGAGATCACTGAAAGCATTAACGATCCTTTTGTCGGCAGTGATGGAGTTCATGGCATCACGCCGTGGTGGCTATCACAAAACGGAAACTGCCAGAACGACTTTGAAGTGGGGGACGTGATCGAAGGATTGCCAGACTCCACAATTGCGATCAAAACCAAAGCCGGTACATATCATCCGCAGAATGAAGCGCTGTTGCAATGGTTCCAGTTTCAATCGCCTTCAACAGCATTTGGAAGCGCATATAGTTATCCCAATCAAAGCGTGCTGACCTCTCTCTCACAACCTCAACGCGTACATTGCAAATAGCGACCTCAGACGACGTACCTCCTGGCACGCGTTGACCCGGCAATACACTTCCACGTAACATCGTTCCTCAATGCTCGGTACGACCATGTCGCACTACCGAATTGTCGAAAAACTCGGCGGGGGCGGTATGGGAGTGGTTTACAAGGCTGAAGACACAGAACTTGGCCGCTTCGTTGCTCTCAAATTCCTGCCCGAGAGCGTAGCTAATGATCCGCAGGCACTAGAGCGATTTCGCCGGGAAGCTCGCGCCGCGTCTGCCCTGAATCATCCCAACATTTGTACGATTCACGAAATTGGAAAGCACGAAGGCCAGTCTTTCATCGTGATGGAATTTCTCGAAGGCGTAACCCTCAAGCACCTGATTGCGGGCAGGCCGATCGAGATGGAGCGCTTGCTCGCGATCGGGATTGAAGTTGCCGACGCGCTCGACGCGGCGCATTGCGAAGGCATTGTTCATCGCGACATCAAGCCTGCCAATATTTTCGTGACCAAACGTGGGCACGCAAAAATCCTCGACTTCGGCTTGGCAAAGATGAGCGCCGTCGCTGCTTCGAGTGCCGCCGGAATTGAGGCAACCGCGAGTATTGAACGCGAATACTTGACCAGCCCAGGCACCGCGCTCGGAACGGTCGCGTATATGTCTCCTGAACAGGTACGTGGCAAGGAACTCGATGCCAGGTCCGATCTATTCTCGTTTGGCGTGGTGCTTTACGAAATGGCTACCGGCTCGTTGCCATTCGCCGGCGACACTTCCGGCGTAATCTTCGATGGCATTCTGAACCGCGCGCCAGTGGCTCCGGTGCGGCTGAATCCGCAAGTTCTTCCCAAACTCGAAGAACTAATCAACAAAG
Source organism: Terriglobales bacterium (assembly GCA_036557105.1). Taxonomy (GTDB): domain Bacteria; phylum Acidobacteriota; class Terriglobia; order Terriglobales; family Acidobacteriaceae; genus Gp1-AA145. Next base: position 1,502 of record DATBIE010000118.1, on the reverse strand, counting down.
CGTTAGAGAAGGACCCCAGGCTCCGGTGCCAGAGCGCTGCGGAGATGCGCGCCGATTTGGAGCGACTGAAACGGGATTCGAGCTCGGGAAGAATTGCGATCCATGCATCAGATGCGGCCGATTCAGCTCCGAACATCCCCGCCGAATCCGCAAGTTCTCGTTCGGTTACAGTCCAGGTTAGCCCACAACGATCACCTATCCGGCGGAAGCTGCTTCCGGTGACAGCAGTTCTGCTTTTGCTGGTCGCGGGAGCGGCATTCTTCGCTTATCGCGCCGGATATTTTTCTTCCGGAATGGCAGCCACCGCGTTTCAGAACGCAAGCATCTCCAGCCTGAGTTCCACCGGCGATGTGATGCTTTCTTGCATCTCGCCCGACGGTCACTATCTCGCCTATGTGTCAAATCAGAGTGGACGGTTCAGTCTATGGGTACGACAAATTCCCATCGCCAGTGCTGTGCAGATCGTGCCGCCCGGGAGCGATAACATCAGTGGTATTTCGTTTACTCCGGACGGAGGCTTCCTCGACTATACCGCGCTGTCGGTAGAAGGCCCGCACGGGAGGCTCTATCAGGTTCCAGTTCTTGGAGGAGAGCCTCGACTTCTACTCGATAGCATCGACACCACCGCTTCTTTCTCGCCGGACGGAAGCCAGATGACCTATGCGATTGTCGACAATTCAACCAGCAAGGTCCAGATCATGGTTGCCAAATCGGATGGGAGTGCGCGGCGCAAGTTGACCGAATACGCTTCTCCGGTGACCGGCGGAAACTATGCTGTGGCCTGGTCGCCTGACGGTAAGCGTATCGCTGCCGCCAGAAAGACGCTGAACGACCCCAATGGCCTGCCGGCCGCACTCATCGAAATTGATGCGACCACGGGCACACCGAAAGATATTGGGAGCAAGCACTGGCGCGACGTCCAGGATTTTGCCTGGCTTCCGGATGGAAGCGGAATATTGCTTGCCGCAATGGAGAGAACGGGAGCCAACATGCAGCTCTGGACACTCACATATCCCGCGGGCAAAGTGCGGCGAGTTTCGAATGACCTGAGCGACTATTTATCGGTGGCAGTTTCTAAGGACGGGCAGACGCTAGCTTCTGTACAGCGAAACATGTCAAGTGAATTGTGGGTTGGCCCGGGGAATACCCCCGACAAAGCACAGCAGGTCACCACGGGCAGGCTCGATGGCAACCAAAGTGGCCTCACGTTCGCGCCGGACAATCAGATCGTGTACGTGGGAAACCATTCGCAGAACTGGGACTTGTTTATGGCCGGTCCTGACGGAACGAACGTGCGGCAACTCACATTTGACCGAACATTTCATAGCGGCCCTACAGTGTGCAATCAAGGACGCGAGATTGTGTATTTCAGCGATAGCGGAGGAGTGGAGCATTTGTGGAAGCTTGATACACGAACTGGAAGCGCTACCCAGATTCCCAATACCGCAGGAGCACTACTTCCTTCTTGCACAGCAGATGGAGAGTCAATCGTCTACTGGGAG
>DATBIE010000117.1:0-11952 GCA_036557105.1 Terriglobales bacterium | reverse complement strand
CGTTCCTGTGCTGAAGAATGCTGATGAGTTGAATTTTCTGGGTTTGCAGCGCGGCATCACCGATCTGGGAGAGCGAGCGCGCGGCAAGAAGCTCAAGCCGGAAGAAGTCGAAGGCTCGACGTTCACCGTCACCAATCCCGGTCAGTTTGGCGCAGTGTTTGGGCTGCCCATCATCAATCAGCCGAACTCAGCGATCATGGGCGTAGGCGGAATCACCAAGATGCCGCTCGTTGTTACCGACAAAGATGGCGCAGATTCAATCGCGATCCGCTCAGTCGTGCACCTGACCCTCGGCTACGATCATCGCCTGATCGATGGCGCCGTGGCCGATCAGTTCATGGCGTTTGTGAAGAAGACGCTGGAGAACTGGAGCGAGGATGTGGGGTAGATGGGAATGCTTACCGACATCGAAACACAACGGCTAAAGTCGGCATGCCTCAAACTCGCCGAAACCAGTGCGCAAGTAGAAGAGGCGTATGTGACCGTGGATCCGGTGCTAATCCTAATGTCAACTGTCTTGAGCCTTAATCGAAGGTGGTACTCCCACGCCTTACCTGCGCGGCGGTATTTCGAGCGAAAAGTTTATCCTTCAATTGCTCCGAAGACCCTTGACGGACTCACAGCTTTTATTTCTCGTGCAGGCTCGAATCGCGAAGATTGGGTCTCGGTAGCCCTCGGTTTGTGGAATAGGAGAGAGTGGGACAAGGCGAGAATGCTGTCCGAGTTGGCCGACTATTTTGTCGGTTGGCACGAAGAAAACACCCCCGAAGCTTCGGAACTCGAAGGACTTCGTCGGTGGAGCAGAAATACTAGCAAGGAACAGTTCGTCGGCGAGATTAAAGGGCTCGGGCCTAGAGCATATGAGCAGCTTCTTTGGTACATAGAGGGGAAGCAAGCGATCAAATTTGACCGTCATATAGCGAATTTCGCAAGCCACGCCGTTGGCCGCGCTGTGGGGGATGAAGAGACGATCCAGGCACTTCGGCAAGTTGCAGACGAACTGCGGATATCCGGTACCGCCTTAGACGCAAGAATCTGGGACTATATGCAGACGCGCTGCAGTGCTCGAGAAACTTCGGCTGTAGGTTGAGTCCCATTTGCACCGCCTTCCGGTGTTGCTAGACCTGGAAATGTTCACCCGTCACGGACTTCTCGGGCTGCAACCACTTACCATCCTGCACGTCATCCCGAGCGAAGAAGACCATTCGCTCGGGATGATCTTCACAGCCGAGGGATCTGCAGTTGCGGACCTTGCTAAAGTATGGGGCGATAAAATCGAACTGCAGATCCCTCGACGCGCCAAATGAGTTTCGCGAAACTCATTTCGGCTTGCTCGGGATGACAAATTGAGACATTTGATGAGAAAGCAATGAGAAAGCGCGGTGCCCGTTCTTGTCTCGCGTGAATTTGGGGAGACAGAGCCTGCCCGTGAGCGTAACCGAAGCGGCGGGGATTTTTGATTTCATTTAGTGGAACTCCGACAGAAGGTAAATGTCCCTACCCCTTCGACTACGCTCAGGGCAGGCTCTGTCGCAAAGAACGCGACACCGCACCCGCTTCTAATCTCAGAACTGCGGTATATTGAAGGCCGTTATCTGAGAAGTGAGACTTGAACAAGCGAACCTTCCTCAAGCTTTGTTCTGCCGCGGCGGCCAGCCGGTTTGTATCGCCGATGCTTGATGCGCAATCGAAAGAGAAGTTGACGAACTGGTCGGGCAATCTTGAATACGGGACAGAGCAACTTACTTCTGTGAAATCGCAGGCCGAAGTTCAGCAATTTGTAAAGGATCACAGCAACTTCAAGGTGCTGGGCACGCGCCATTGTTTCAATGACATTGCCGACACGCGAAATGCTTTCCTATCACTAAAGCCGCAAGACAAGGTCATTACGCTCGACAAAGACAGCCGCACGGTGACTATTGAGGCCGGAATGACCTATGGGCAGTTGGCGCCTTATCTGCACCAGAACGGATTCGCGCTCCACAATCTGGCCTCGTTGCCGCACATTTCTGTTGCGGGGGCATGCAGCACTGCGACTCACGGCTCGGGAGAGAAAAACGGAAACTTGTCGACAGCAGTCTCTGCGATCGAATTAGTCTTGGCCTCGGGCGAAGTTCGTACGCTATCGCGCGAGAAAGATGGCGAGACATTCAAAGGCGCGGTCGTCGGGCTAGGCGCGCTTGGCGTGATCACGAAAATTACTCTGGATGTTCAGCCCACGTTCATGATGCAGCAATGGGTCTATGAGAATCTGCCGCTCGGTGAGTTGACGAAAAATTTTGATGCGATCGAAGCCGCTGGTTACAGCGTGAGCCTGTTCACCGACTGGCGAACACCAAGCATTAACGAAGTCTGGATCAAGAGCCGCATGGATGCGGAGCACAAAATCAAAGCAGAACCGGATTTCTACGGGGGCAAGCTGGCGACACAGAACCTGCACCCAATCATCGAGCTGTCTGCAGAAAACTGCACCGAGCAGATGGGCGTTCCCGGCCCGTGGTATGAACGTCTGCCGCACTTCCGCATGGGATTCACTCCGAGCGCGGGGAAGGAACTGCAATCAGAATATTTTGTCCCGCGCGAACATGCGGTTGATGCGATCCTCGCCGTGCAACGCCTGAATGAAATGGTCAGCCCGCATCTGTTGATCAGCGAGATCCGCGCGATTGCCGCCGACGACTTGTGGATGAGTCCCTGTTACAAGCGGCCGTCGGCGACAATTCACTTCACCTGGAAGCAGGATTGGCCGGCCGTCAGCAAACTCTTGCCGGTGATCGAAAAAGAATTGGCTCCCTACAAAGTGCGTCCCCACTGGGGAAAGCTGTTCACCATATCGCGTGAGCACCTGAGTGCTCGTTACGAGAATCTGGCGGAGTTTGTGGAGCTATGCAATCGGTTTGATCCTAAGGGAAAGTTTCGGAACGGCTTTCTCCAGAGAAACATTTTCGGTGCCCATTTAGACGCCACGCACACTAGGGATTCCCCGCCTTCGCGCTTCGCACCTGGTGATCCACCTCGCGGAATATGAATTCCTTCCAGGCAGGGGTTGACGGATGCCATTCACCAGCCTGGGTGCCGTCCCACACGACGTGAACGTTTTGTTCCCAGAATTTATCGGTATAACCGGCGAGGTGGACAAACCCTGGCTCGCCCGCATTACCCATGCAGTAGCGCAGGCCATAGATCAATCTGTAGCCGGGCTGATCATCGGGCGTGGCCGGTTTGGTTTGTTTTTTGAAACCTGTCCCTCGCTTGAAATATGTAATTTCGTATTCCCAATTACACGGTCCCATGCGAGCCGGGGTCTTCCAGTTCACAAACATGCCCGTCCAGGGATCGAATTTGCTGAGCAGTTCCGAATCTGTGATCTCGACGGGTTGTTTCAATTCGCCGCCGCTGACAATCATCATGTCAGGCACGGCCTCCTGGTCTCTCATCGCCACAGCACTACTCAACAATGAGTCCCACGCGGGCGTCGCCGGATGCCACTTACCATCAGCATCGCCACGGATAATCGTGCCTCCGTTATGGCCATAGAGCGGCTCGCTCCGTCCAGGCAGATATACATATCCGGCTTCGCCGGTCCAGCAGTAACGAGTGGCGTAAATCATCTGCAAATCGCCGCGATCCAAAGCCGAGGGTATTCGTCCCGCCGATTTCAGGTAGAACATGACTTCGAACGACCGGCGATAGCAAGGAGCATCGGCAAGCGGCTTTTGATTCCAGTCTGCAAATTGCCCCATCCACGGATTGAATGCATTGAGTGATGCGGAATCGGTAATCTCAATGGGTTGGTTGAGGCCGCCTCCGGAAACCAGGATGAGATCGACCGGACCTTTGCCGTAAGCGAGCGGGACAGCAGTCAATATCGCGAGCAATGCGTAGAAAACGTGCTTCTTCATAGATGCTCTCCGCGTGCATACAAAGTAAGACGTACTTTCCTGACGGATTGTTATCCGTGCGGAAAAATATCTGCAGGGGTCGAACCATGGCTCGTTTACTCCGGGTTCTGTCGAGGGTGCACATCCACATCGTAAAGATTGCTCTTACAGAAAATCTTCCGCTTTTGCTCCCCTCTGTGGCATGTTCTTAACATGCAGCCTTATCGCAGCAGCGCATCTTTTTTGTTGATCACGCTCCTTTGTGTGTTTTCTGGCATTTGCCATGCGCAGACCCACTGGGTGGGTTCATGGGCATCGTCACAGCAGTTGGTTGAGCCGAAGAACTCGCTTGCCGCTGATGACCTTCGAGATGCGACCCTGCGCCAGGTCGTGCATTTAACTCTCGGCGGTTTGCAAATTCGCGTTCGTATTTCGAATCGCTTCGGCGCTGCACCGCTGCATTTCACCGGTGTCCATGTGGCAAGGCCGGTGGCGGCCGGTTCAGCGAAGATTGATCCTGGCACCGATCAAGCGCTGACCTTCTCCGGCGCGCGGGACGTGATCGTGCCCGCCGGAGCTGACTACATTTCCGATCCGCTCAATTTTCCTCTCGCACCACTTTCTGATCTGGCAATCTCGCTCCGGCTTGGGGAACCGCCAGCGCAACAAACCGGACATCCCGGCTCTCGCACAACATCCTTCGTGGCGCATGGAGACCTGGTCGCCGCGCCCGATCTTCCCAATGCCAAAAAGGTCGAGCACTGGTATTTCATCTCCGGCGTTGATGTACTCGCGCCCGAAGACGCAGCCTCAATCGTCACGCTCGGTGATTCCATTACAGACGGGCATGGCGCCACCACGGACGCGAACGATCGCTGGCCGGACGTGTTCGCCCAGCGATTACAGGCATCGCCAGATACTCGGCATCTGGCTGTTCTGAATCATGGGATTGGCGGTAATCGCTTGCTACTCGATGAAATCGGACCCAATGCGCTAGCCCGATTCGAGCGTGACGTGATTGCGCAGCCCGGCGTTCGCTTTCTGATCGTGCTCGAGGGAATTAACGATCTGGGCATGTTGACGCATGATGGGGAAGTCTCGCCCGCTGAGCACGAGTCTCTGGTCCATCGCATGATCGGGGGCTACGAGCAAATGATCACAAGGGCGCACGCGCACGCGGTCACGGTAATTGGTTGCACCATCATGCCCGACTCCGGTTTTACGTTCTATCATCCTGGGCCGCGCGATGAGGCAGACAGGCAGGCGGTGAATGCCTGGATCCGCGGGCCGGGACACTTCGACGCGGTGATTGATTTCGACGCCATCATGCGCGATCCGGAGCATCCCGACCGCTTGTTGCCGAGATATGATTCCGGCGATCACCTGCATCCTTCGCCCGCCGGATATGCCGCAATGGGAAATGCGGTACCGTTGACGTTGTTCACTCCTGACCTCGCTCCGCAGCTAGCGTTCACGTTTGATGATCTCCCCGCGCATGGCCCTTTGCCTCCAGGAGAGACGCGGCTTGAAGTGATCACAAAAATTATTTCCGCCCTGCACAAGGCAGGCCTGCCACCCATCTTTGGATTTGTAAACGGTCAGCCGACGCAGGCAGACCCTAGTACTATGGCCGTGTTGCAGGCGTGGCGAAGTGCCGGGTATCCCCTGGGCAACCACACCTGGTCGCATATGAATTTGAACCAGCATTCTCTGGCAGAGTTTGAGGGCGAAATCATTCGTAACGAGCCCTTGCTGGACTCTCTGATGAAGAACGAAGACTGGCGCTGGCTGCGGTTTCCCTTTCTTGCTGAAGGCGACACGCCTGAGAAAAAGTCGGGCATCCGAGCATTCCTCGCGCGACACGGATACAAAGCCGCCGGCGTGACTATGAGCTTTGGCGACTATCTGTGGAATGAGCCGTACGCCCGCTGCAAAAGCAAGGCCGATAGTACTGCGATCGCGGAGCTTCAGAAAAGTTATCTGGAGGCGGCAGCCGATACCGCAACTTACGAGCGTGATCTATCGCATCGCATCTATGGCCATGACATCCCATATGTTTTATTGATGCACGTGGGCGCGCTGGATGCGGAGATGCTGCCGACGCTTTTAGGACAGTACCGGGCGGAAGGTTTTGAGTTCATCACGCTCCAGCAAGCCGAAAGTGACGAGTTCTATCGTAACGACGTCGATCTCACTTTGCCATCTTCCGCCGACAGCCTCGAACAAGTGGCCGCGGAACGCGGGATCCCGCTGCCGCAACACACCGGGCCAAACGTAGATTTGAATTCACTTTGCCGGTAGGAATTAAGTACGCAGGACGACTACTGCTTATACATCTTCGACTGTGGCGGCGGGACTCTTCGAACGACGATCTGCACATCGCTCGCGGTATCTTCTGATTCAGCTCTGACCTGCGAAGGCGCGGAGACTACGGCATAGAGGCCGGTGGTGATGAATTCTTCCGGTGCAAGGCTGAGCGAGAATGGCCCATGTTTTGAGAAACGAACCATGAAGTGTCCGGTACTGTCGGTGTAAGCGACCTGATTGGCAATATGGAGCGCGGCACCTTCGACCGGAGCATTCTGGTCGTCTTTCACCATACCTTCGACCACGTACTTTGCAATCGAAAATGAATCTGGAGAATTTGCGTTCAGGGACATTCCGCCCCATCGATAAAGGTACGTGCTGGCACCGAATGTGTAGCGCAGGTGGCCCTGTGGATCGACGTTCGACGCAGCCGTAATCTGCAGTGGTCCGAAGACCCGAAATGCAGCATTCAACGCCAGTGCCTGTTGAAAGGGACGGTCTGGGCGGAACGGCAGATATACATTCTGATAATCTGCGCGCAGCAACAGGCGATTGCTGGTGAAATCTCCGCCGAAAGAGACTATCGTCTGCCCGGCAGCCCGGGAGACCAGTTGCAAAAGACTTAAGCGCGGAGAAATATTTTCCCGCACAGTTCCGGAAAGAATCGTGCTCTTCTGGCCGCCTTGCGATGTGCTCACAAAGTAGTTCGTGTTCGCTTCCAGCCGCTGCCCAAATCTGCGACCGAGATACAAGTTCGTCCCGTGCGATTTTCTGCCCTCTGTCGTTGAGCTAAAGATTCCCGTGCCGAAATAGAACCGTTCGAGATGCAAGTCGGTGGAAAATTGATTAACCGACGCTTGTTGCATCGGGCCATCTGGCGTAAGCGGCTCAAGTATGTTCTGGTGACCGGTGGTAATGCTGATGTGGGAGTCCGGCCGATAAAGCATTTGCACGTTTTCCTTGTTGGGCTCCGAGCTCATGGGGCTGCTTACCGTTATGCGCCGAAACATGTCTCCGGTAATCACATAGCTGCTCTTGAAAGCGAGCTTCTGGGTTTCAGTGTCAAGGCTGGTCGCAAAATACTTCTCATTGGATCCGAGGCCACCCGTCACAGCTGCCTTCATCCATTTTTCAGGTTGCCACTCAATGCTTTGCAGACTGGTTTGCCGGTTCGAGGCAATGTTTCGCGAAAAGAACTTCAATTCCGGGCTCAGCTCGCGTTCATAGAAGAAAAGTCCTACGGGGTCGTCACTGGTCGCGGCATTGAAGAATCCGGTGCCCAGCCAGGTAGAAGTTGTACCTGCGAATGCGTAGAAATTCTGGTCTGCATATTTGCGAGTTACGCCAGCGCCGCGCGCGGAAAAGTAATGGCTGGCATCGAAAACGTCCGTGGGAAGGACAAATGGGACCGAGTCGTCGCCGGCGAGCAACGTATATTTGTGGAACAGGTAACGGGTTTCTGCTCCAAACTCAAACCTTCCGTTATAGAACCCCAGTCCCACAGTGCCGTCATAATTCGGGGCTTTAAACTCGACCGATCCACCCTGCGCGTTCAACAAAGTTGATTCGCCACCTTGAACCCGAAACACCTGCGCACTGCTGCCGGCGGCGAGAAATATGGCCGTCAGAAGCAGTGCGCAAATGAATCGTAGACGCATACCTCACGGATTTCCCGTATGCGCGTCTGTGCTGTCTGTTACCGGGATGGTTATGGGCTTTTCGGGAATTGAAGCAACCGCGGCGGCCCGCTGTAATTTCTGCTCAACTTTGAAATTCTTAAACTCCAGCAGAACGTCGGTCGGGACGTTTTCGCCCTCGGCCTTGTCGTCGAGCGAAACCTCTAGAATTCGCTTGCTGTGCGGGAAAACCGGGAAGCCAGGGGCTTCCTGCTTCCTCTTCGAATAGACGAGTTGCGTCTCAAGGACGCGGCCAAAGTTGTCACTTGTATTCTCGACTTCGATAATTGCCTTGTTGTCCGTTACGTTCAGCTCAGCGCGGTTCACGTGAACTGCATCTTTTTGCACCGATTGCTTGGGCAACAGATAGACCGTGTGCGGAAGCTGCAAGCGCACATTCATGCCCTGCGCCGTGCGGAACGGAAAGCCGGAGAAATTTGCGTAGATCACGAACCAAGCCGGACTCTGAGTTGACGTGGCCTCATAGAACACGTGGTACGTCTGCTGCGGCTGAATGCGAAAGCTTGTTGTCGAGAGCTTCACGTGAATGCTGGGATCCAGCGGCCGGTACGAGAGTTCGCCCATTTCTGACACGGTGAAGCTACGCATCTCGAGCACCACGTTCAGAGGCGTCAGGCTGTTGTTGATGTACTCCACATGGCCCTTGGCAGGGTTGCCCAGCTCACTAATGACCGGCTGCACCGTCTGGGCTTTCGCGGCACCAGCAAAGGTAAATGCAGCCATAGCGACAATCGCGATTGTCTGGATAGTCGCGAGAGTGTTTCGGGGAATCTTCATTTGTCACCTGTCAGAACGCTTGCGCCTGAATGTTGAGGATGCCGGTGTAGTTGTTCGCCGGGAGATTTGGGAAAGGCGCCAGATTAATGTTGAAAGTCATCACGTCGGTATGAGTGCCGATGCGGTTGTTGATAAAAATAAATTGGTTGAATAGGCGTCGGCCGGCATTAGCTCCGCCGAAAGGCACGGTTGTATTTAGAGGCTGGAAAGCTCCGCCGTTGTCCGAAATTTGAAAATCTGCCGAAGGTATGTTGTTCCCGGCCCCATCCGTTAGTGCCGCAGCCGAGCTGCTGAAATATGCATAAGTCCGTACGAAGCCGATCAGCGGCGTTAGTGTCCAGATAGTGGTTGCCGTGATTGAACGATCGCCGGGATTGTTGGCGCTGCCTCGGACGAGGTTGAAGTTCACCGCATTGCTCGAGAGATTAACGGTAATTGAATCGTTCAGCACCGCCTGCAGGCTGATCGGGCGCGCAGCGGAGTTGAGTACCTGCGCCCGTGAGGGCACAGATCCAGCAGCCGCCATCAAGACACACACGGCCGTTATCCGCACGATTTGTGATCGATAGCTCATAAGCGAATCCGTTCAGTAATGCTTTACGCGCTGAGCAGTTCAAGGGCAGAAGAGGCGCCTCTGCCCTTAACCTGCTCTACGCGATAAATTACGGAGTCGCTTGTGCCTGGATGTTCAGCGTACCGGTATACGTAGCTGCCGGAAGCTGCGGCAATGAGGCCAGGTTGATATTGAACGCCATTGCGTCGGTACGGCTGGAGCTCCGGTTCGCATTGGTAATAGCAACGTTCGCTAACCGCAAGCCAGCATTCGCGCCACCGAAAGCAACGGTGTTGGTCAGAGCTGTGGACGCGCCACCGTTATCCGCAATGAAGAAGTTCGCGGATGGAATGTTGTCGCCAGGCGCTCCATCAGTCAGCGCCGCGGCCGAGTTTGCAAAATAAGCGTAAACCGCGACTGCAGTACGGCCCGGTTGCAACACCCATGTGGTAGTCGCGGTAATGTTCGCGCTGCCTGGGTTGTTGGCATTGCCAGCCGCAAGTGTGAAGTTCACGGCGTTGGCTGAAAGGTTTAGCGTAAGTGATTCGGCAAGAGTAGCGTTAAGGGCGATCGGTTGAGCGCCCGAGTTGAGCTGCGCGGCTGACATCGAAGTTACACATGTCATCGCCAGCAGGAGTACAGCAATTTTTAGAAGAAAACCAGATTTCATAAACCCCCCTCGATTTTGGTCCACTGCTGTATTCCTGCTGTACCTCGAAGATCCAGTCATCCGCAGCGGACTTCGTGACCCCATGGCGATTATTAGGGGAGTGCTCTGGACTGCAAACAGTACCCAAGTAATAGCACTACTAAACCATCTCGAAACCAGCCCAAAACGGGAAGGCAGACAGGAGGCTAACCTGACTCTAAGTACAAGCAGCACAAGCAAATACACCGATCCTACGGCATTCTTCCTGCGCGGAAATTTCTTACCCTGGTACCCTTCAGCGCGAAACTGTGGTTCAGCGGAGCACAAGAATCGGGACATGACCTATCGCGCAAACGAATGTTTTTCAGCGTGTTTCGGCTGTCCATCCAAGACGAATCAGAGAAAGCCCTTGGCGAGGCAGGTCGAAGTGCAGATGAGCGGTTCCTTTCTCTACTTCCATCCATTCCGGGGATGAGAGAAGTTCTAACTGCCCTGCGGATTCAATCTTCTTGTACTGCTCGGGTGTTGGCTGCTGTGGTGAACCTAAGTCCTTCCATGCGGTGAAGGCGTTGCTGTGGGTGGAATCAATACGGAAGTGCTCGAGCAGAGCGCGATTGATGTTGGCAGGCAGGCCGGTGATCGCGAGATCAACTGAGGCGGTGGCAGCCGGAAGGTCTTCATCGTGGTAATTCCAGACGAGCACCTGAACTCCGTTCTGCGTTCGCGCGGCAATCGTTGGAATATCGGGTGCGCCACGAACTCCCTCGTGGACGACGTTGACCGTGTCTAGCGCAGCCGAACTGGTCGCCTGAACACGATCGCCTCCAAGTAGGCCGAACATACGGAATGCGTTCAATACGGGCTTATCGATTCCGTTGGTCGCCAGCTCGCGGAAACCCGCGAAGTATGGCTGGTCTTCAAATTCGAATGCCCAAGTGACGATTCCGCGAAGATTGATCTGTTCCCGCTGGGCGAGTGCCAGCGTTTGACTCAAGGTCTCGGCCTCATACGCCGCATACAGGGCGCCATTGCGGTAGCCATTCTGCGGATTCTTCGCCGCGGAGCATGCAGCACAGCCTTCGGGATCAGACTCCCCAAGAATCACGGGCGTGTCGCGCCACTTGGGGAATGATGCGACGATTTTGAAGCCTTGCTCGATGGCGTTGAGTTGCGTGGCGATCCCCATTTCCACGTGATCGCCTTGCCACTTTGGCGATCCCTTGGGATGAAAGCTGACAAAGCGTAACGGTGCGCCAGTTCCGCCGGTAGCAAAATTCTTTCCGGAGTCGCAGTGCTGAAGAAATTGCCTTAAGAAATCGGCGGCTTTGGGGCGGCCTGGGCCAGTTGTATCGGGACCGCCGACGGTAGCCTCCGGCAAAGCGCGCAAGACCGCGTCCACCGAGTAGTCGTAGAGCTTGAAATATTCTTCCGGAGTGCCCTTCCAATAATCGATGTCCGGCTCGTTCCAGACTTCCCAGAGCCAGCTTTTCACCTCGGCATCGCCGTAGCGCTCCCGCAAATGCCGCACAAAGTGAAAAACCAGATCCGACCATTTCTTGTAGTCTTTCGGCGGGTATGCCCATCCCGTAAAGACTGTGCCATTGGGAAAATTGTGGCGATACGGTTCTGGATGGGTGGAGAGCGCTTCAGGCATGAAACCGATTTCAACCAAAGGCTTGACGCCTGCCTGATGAAAGGTATCGAAAATTCGATCGACGATCTGCCAGTTGTAAACAGGGTTTCCGGCCGCATCTTCAGTGTAGGCATTGGTTGATCCCCACTTGAGCGAGGCGGTACCGTCGCCGGAAGTAAGCAGGTTGTGAGTGCGGATGTAAGCAGGCCTCGGCCCTAACGCAGCGATTTCACCGAGAAGCTTTTTCCCGTTTGGCGCGTATGTGTAGTTTGGCTCGTCATATCCGAAGAAATTCCAAACGGGAGGGAATGTCTGCTTTGCAAGCGCGGCGTCGACATGGATTGTGACGGTTGTTTCTTGAGCTGAGGAGAAGCATGCGGCAAGAAAAATGAGCGGGAGCAATAGTCGTTTCATCGTGGGGATTGATTGTACTGAACCTCAGGGGCCAAAGCCTC
>DATBIE010000116.1:0-15429 GCA_036557105.1 Terriglobales bacterium | reverse complement strand
AGAATGAATGTGTCAGCCATCCAGAATCATGATAACGTTTCGAAGTTTCGGGTGTGTTGAGCCACAGAACACTCGAAAGCCCGAAACGGAAACCTCGAAACTTCGAAACCGTTTCTTGCGATGAACCACGATTCAAACCACTCCCCTTGATCCCGAGTTCCTTGTGTACTATTCTCTAACTACACCGGAAAGGAGGTGGTCTGATGACAAGTTCTGACTGTAGTGGTAGTAGATGTGGCAAAAGACCAGGTGAGGTGGCTGAGACTTAGACGGTCGCTCTGAGTGCTTCGCAACTCGACCGGTGACTTAGGATTCGATCCGCCCGGCGTTAGGTCACGCTGGGACCCGGAGTTCGCCGAAGTGGCGCTTCATGAGAGTCCCCGAAGGGGATGCTTAGAGTGACCACCTCTTGGTCAATCCCAAACAGTACACCGGGCCGGCCCGCAGGCGTTAAGCTTGCGGGCCGTTCTGTTTTTTGCCTTACTTCAACTCCACTTAAAATACGATAAAATGCATAGCGAATAAAAAGCGAATTAGCTCCCCAGGATATTTCTATCAATCCTCCGCAGGATCCTGGTAGCGGTTGCTATGTATATCGAACTCCACTCCCGCTCAGCATTTAGCTTTCTCGAAGGCTCTTCCCTGCCGGAGAACCTGATCGTTCGCTGTGCCGAGTTGCAAATGCCGGCGATGGCGCTGCTCGATCGCAATGGCATTTACGGCGCTCCGCGCTTTCATATGGCGGCTAAAAAAGCTGGGATCAAAGCGCATGTTGGAGCGGAAGTCACAACCAATCTGGAATCTAAAATCTGCAATTCTTCCCGCCTTCCCCTCCTCATCTCCTCTCGCGACGGCTACCAGAACCTTTGCCGCCTGATTACAAAGATGAAATTGCGCACCGAAAAAGATGAGGGGGTGGTTTCTGAAGATGAACTGCAGGAATATTCGCAAGGATTAATTTCCTTAACCGGAGGCGATGATGGCCCGCTCGCCTTCGCCTTCAAGCACGGCGGAACTGAGGAAGCCCGCCGGACCGTGGAAAGACTGATCTACATTTTTGGCCGCAAAAATGTTTATGTCGAGCTGCAGCGGCACTTTCATCGTGAACAAGAGTTACGGAATCGTGCTGCTGTCGAGGTTGCACGGTCACTCCATCTCCCACTCCTCGCCACAAATGGTGTTCGCTATGCGAGTGAACAAGCGCGTGAGCTTTGCGACGTCTTCACCTCGATTCAAAATCATTGCACTCTAAGCACTGCCGGGCGCCTGCTCGCGCGCAACTCGGAGCGTCATTTGAAGTCGCCCGATCAGATGGCAAAGCTTTTTGCCGATCTCCCGGAAGCGATCACTAATACTGTCGAGCTTTCTTCACGGCTGGAATTTACGCTCGAAGACCTGGGTTATCAGTTCCCCAAATATCCCGTGCCGGAGGGCGAGAGCATGATGTCATATTTGCGGGAACAAGCGCGCAAAGGTTTTCAGTCGCGCTATAGGCCTGCTGAACAGGAATTTAAAAACAAAGCCTACACCCAGATTGAACGCGAACTCGCGCTAATCGAGAAATTGAACCTGCCCGGATATTTTCTGATCGTGTGGGACATCGTGGAATTCTGCCGCCAGCAAAATATTCTGGTACAAGGGCGCGGATCTGCTGCCAACAGCGCTGTCTGCTATTCCCTTGGTATTACCGCCGTTGATCCAGTCGGTATGGAACTGCTGTTCGAACGTTTTCTCTCAGAACAGCGCGGCGAATGGCCGGACATCGATCTTGACCTCCCCAGCGGCGACGACCGCGAGAAGGTTATTCAGCACCTTTATCGAAAGTATGGCGAACGCGGCGCTGCCATGACCGCCAACGTCATCACTTATCGCAGCCGCATGGCGTCGCGCGAAATTGGCAAAGTCCTCGGCTTCGATCACGAAACTCTCGACAAACTTTCCGCTGCCGTGGCGCACTGGGAATATCGCGACCAGAACGACACCTTCGATCATCGTTTTCGTGATGCCGGTCTCGACTTGCGGCATCCGCGCATTCGCAAATATTTCGAGCTGTGCGAAGCGATACAGGATTTGCCGCGGCATCTCGGGCAGCACTCCGGCGGCATGGTGATTTGCCAAGGCCAACTTGATTCGGTGGTTCCGCTTGAACCCGCCTCAATGCCTGGCCGCGTAGTCGTGCAATGGGACAAAGAAGATTGTGCTGACCTCGGCATCGTCAAAGTCGATCTGCTTGGCCTCGGCATGATGGCCGTGCTCAAAGATTCGATTAACCTCATTCATGATCACTATCGCGAAGAAGTCGATCTGGCGCACCTGCCGGCAGACGATTCAAGGGTTTATTCGACACTGCAGAAGGCGGACACGATTGGCATGTTCCAGATCGAGAGCCGGGCGCAGATGTCATGTCTGCCCCGTCTCAAGCCGAACAAGTTTTACGACATCGTTGTGCAAGTGGCGATCATTCGTCCCGGGCCGATTGTCGGCCAGATGGTGAATCCATATCTAGAGCGGCGGCAGGGACGGCAGGATGTGACCTATGCTCACCCGTCGCTTGAACCGGTGCTCAAGCGAACTTTAGGCGTGCCGCTATTTCAAGAGCAGTTACTGAAGATGGCAATGGTGGTCGCGGGATTCACCGGCGGCGAAGCCGAAGAATTGCGTCGCGCCATGGGATTCAAGCGCTCGGAAAAACGCATGCGCGAAATCGAAGCCAAGCTGCGCGCCGGGATGACGCGAAATGGAATTTCCCCCCAGGCGCAGGAAGAAATCGTGCTTTCGATCACCTCGTTTGCTCTTTACGGTTTCCCTGAGTCGCACGCCGCGAGTTTCGCGCTTCTAGCTTATGCCAGCGCTTACTTGAAATGTCATTACCTGGCCGCATTCACTGCGGCGCTTTTGAATAATCAGCCCATGGGTTTCTACAGTCCGGCCACCATCGTGAAAGATGCCCAGCGCCACGGGTTGAAAGTGCTGCCGTTCGATGTGACATGTTCGGAGTGGGAGTGTACATTGGAGCACTTTGCAGAAGCCGTGCGTCGTGCGTCGCGCGTCGTGGGCCAAAACACAATCGCTCTTCGCTTGGGCCTTCGTTATGTCCGCGGTTTGCACGCGGACGCCGGCCGCGCCATCGTTCGTGAACGTAATCTTGCTCCCTTTATTTCCATTCACGATCTCGTCCGGCGCGTGCCGCAACTGCAAAAAGGCGAACTCCGAACCCTCGCCGAAATCGGAGCATTGAACTCAATTAAGAATCCACCACGGAGACACCGAGACAAAGAGCAAACAGTCAATAATGAATCCTCCGTGACTCCGTGTCTCCGTGGTGAACGAACTTTCCATCGTCGCGATGCCCTCTGGAGCGCCGCAGCGGCCGCCAATGCCACGGGCCCTCTGCTCGAAAACATCCCGGTTCCCGACATTAAATCCCCGCTAAAAATAATGACAGATGAAGAACGCCTGGTCGCCGACTTCCGCGGCACTGGCATGACCGTCGGCCCACATCCGATGTCTTACCATCGCGCACGGATGGACCAACTCGGCGTTCGCTGCGCCATCGAACTCGCATCCATTCCCACTGGACGCAAGGTCCGTACCGCCGGTGGAGTGATTGCACGCCAACGCCCTGGCACCGCTCATGGATTTGTGTTTTTAAGTTTGGAAGACGAAACGGGGGTGTCGAACGCAATCATCACTCCGGACTTGTTTCAGCAAAACCGGCTGCTGCTTTCGACTGCACAATTCTTATTGATCGAAGGAATTTTGCAAAATCAGGATGGGGTAATTTCAGTAAAAGCCGCGCGAGTTTCCACCCTGAGCATCACGCAAGCGCAGACCGTCTCACATGACTTCCATTAATGTGTCACCGCACCATGCCCTCGAGCGGAGAACTCGCGGTCGCATAGAGCTTCTTTTGCATTCTGCCGGCGAGGAAGGCTTCCCTTCCCGCCGCAACGGCATGTTTCATTGCAACGGCCATCAATATCGGATCTTCGGCACCTGCAATTCCGGTATTCATGAGAACGGCATCGGCGCCTAGTTCCATAGCAATAGTTGCATCAGAAGCCGTACCGACGCCTGCGTCCACAATCAGCGGCACACCGCTGATCATTTCACGCAAAATCTGAATGTTGGCGCGATTCTGAATTCCAAGCCCGCTGCCAATCGGCGCACCTAAAGGCATAATCGTTGCTGCGCCAGCATCGAGGAGACGTTTTGCAAATACTGGATCGTCAGATGTATATGGCAAAACAATAAAGCCTTCCTTGACAAGAATTCGCGTGGCTTCAAGTGTCGCTTGAACATCTGGATACAGTGTTGCCTGATCGCCAATGACCTCGAGCTTGACCCAATCAGAGATGCCAACCTCACGCCCGAGTCGCGCGGCACGAATCGCTTCGTCCGCCGTATAACAGCCAGCAGTGTTAGGAAGCAGGAAATATTTTTGCGGATCGATGTAATCGAGCAGCGACTCTTTGCTACGGTCGAAATTTACGCGGCGTACGGCCACCGTAACAATTTCCGCGCCACTGGCTTCGAGCGCTCGCGCGGTTTCCTGAAACGATTTGTATTTTCCTGTTCCAACGATCAGGCGCGACCGGAACTCGCGCCCGGCGATAATGAGGGAATCCCGCATGCTCTCATTGTAAATCGATCGACGAGTGCGCGCTCTTGTCCTCGCTCGAAACTGCACCCGGATCTCGCCTTCGCGTCTTTGCGGATTTTTTTCTCGATTTACGGATGGCGGTTGGATGCGACGTTTGAAACTTCTTCACCCTCGGAGTACATCTCCTCGATTTCGCTCTTGAAATGTTCCTCAATCGCTCTCCGCCGCAGTTTTAGGCTTGCGGTCAGCGTACCATTGGCGGCGGAGAGTTCCTCTGAAAGCACACGGAATTTTTTGAGCTTCTCGAATTGCGCCAGCTCCTCATTCACGGATTGAACGACCTCAGCGTAATGCGTCTGAATCTCATGGAACTCGATTAATTCCTCACGTGACGAAAACGTCATGTCCTTAGCTCGCGCATATGCTTCAACCGCCGCAAAATTCGGGATAATCAAAACAGAAGGAAATTTTCGCTTGTCTCCGATAACCACCGCTTCCGCGACCCATGGATGGTGCTTGAATGAACTTTCGATCGGTTGCGGCGCAATAAACTTTCCTCCCGAGGTCTTGAGCAAATCTTTCTTGCGATCGGTAACGTACAGAAATCCGTCTTCATCCAGTCGTCCAATATCACCGGTTCTGAACCAATCATCTACGAACGCATCACGCGTTTCTTGTGGCTTGTTCCAGTAGCCGCTAAAAACGGAGTTTCCTCGCACCAGTATTTCCCCGTCCTCAGCGATCCGGACCCTCACGTTCTTGAGAGGCTTTCCAACGCTTCCGATCCGATGCCCACACGGACTGTTCACTGCGATAACCGGCGAAGTTTCTGTCAGCCCGTAGCCCTCAAAAATGCGGATTCCCATATCCGCGTACCACTCCGCCAGCTCACGCCCCAATGGAGCGCCACCAGAGATGAAAATCTCGACCCGGCCGCCAATACCCGCTCGCACTTTTGAGAACACCAGCTTGTTGGCAGCCTTCCAGCGCATCGATCGCGGAACCTTCCCCGCGAGAATTTCGTCCCGGTTTCTGCGCCCGGTTCCCAACGCCCAACGATAAATTTGCCTTTTGGGAAATCTGGCAGACTTCAGTTCTACTTGTGTATGGACCTTTTCATATACGCGCGGAACGCTCAACAGAACATGCGGCCGGACCTCGAGCAATGCCTGCGGGAGCTGGTCAATTTGCGGCAAGTGAGCCAGCGTAACCTCACTGTAAAGAAGCCCCATATCTACGGACCGCGCCGTGACATGCGAAAGAGGTAGGAACGAAACGGCGCACATGCCGCGCTCAAAGCCGAAGTCTCGAAGCGAGTAGTTGATGTTTGACGCCAAATTCCCGTGGGTCAGCATCACTCCCTTGGGCGTACCAGTCGTGCCTGACGTATAGATAATGGTGGCCAATTGCTCTGGCCGAGTCTGATCGTTGGCTTTGTCAATCTCGGGATCCGGCGCGTGAGCCATCAGCTGGGACATTCGTGATACAGACGGATGATTCACCTCATCCATGACCGCGATTTGCTCCAGGCATGTCGAATGTAAAATCGACAGCACCTTTTCCAAGTGCTTGTCGGTGGAAACAAAAATCGCGCGGGCTCCCGAGTCGTTAAGAATGTAGGTGGTCTGCTCCGGAGTTAGTGTCGTGTAGATGGGAACGACAATCGCACCCAACAGCAGACAAGCGAAATCAGTGACCACCCACTCGTGCCGGTTCTCACTGAGAATGGCGACCCGGTCTCCTCGAGCAATTCCCCATTCCCGCAATGCACCCGCAACTGCGCGGACCTTCGCGGCGAACTCATGGGAGGGAATGCCGCCCCATCCAGAGTTGGTCTTCCGCAGCATCAACTCCGGCTGGTCGCGGTCCGCAATGGAAAAGAAAAGATCGGTGAGTGTACGAAGCCCCATGCCTGTAAGGCTGAAAGTACTGCTTTAGCGTGCCAAAGGCAATTGACATCTCGTGAACGCCGGGCCAATGAACCGTCTGCCAGGCGAAATCGCGGTCGGTGCCGTGTCATCATTTTGTCTTGCAATTGACCTGCGTCAAATCCAGAGGCTAAACTCGTTACGAGGACTCTGTCATGAAAAAAATGCTCTTCGCACTGGCGTTGGTGTGCGGAGTTTTTTCCTCTTCTTTTTCAGGCGCTGCCAATAGCACCGCCGACAAGGAGACCGGATCCATGCCGAAAGTCGGCGACCTTGCCCCGGACTTCAGCTTGAAATATTCGGACGGTCACGAACTGAAGGAGATCAAGCTGAGCCAATATCGGGGTAAAAAGCAAGTCGTGCTTGCTTTCTACGTTTTCGCCTTTACTGGTGGCTGAACGCAGCAAATGAAAAACTTCCAGCAGAACTTGAAGAAGCTGGAAGCTGCAGACACCCAGGTCGTGGGTGTGAGCATGGATAGCTGGTTTTCGAACAAAGCTTTTGCCGATTCGATCGGAGTGACCTTCCCTTTGTTGAGCGACTGGGGCGGACAAGTCACACGTGAGTACGGTCTCTACAATGAGAAATCCAACACGGGGCGCCGAGTGAATTTTCTCATCGGAAAAGACGGACGCATTCTTGAGGAACAGGTCGACAGCACCGCGATCGATCCCACAAAGATTGTTGATGCCTGCGCCCGGCCCAAACTGAATAGGCAATAACGAGCTCCCTTCGGTGGATGCGAACGTTACACGACGCATCCACCTCTTCCCTGTTTTGAGCTGACCACTCATCATTGCCGCCCATTCGGGTGCTCCAAGTTTGACGCTATCTGGCACGGTTGCTATCATCAAGTCGCGGGGTGGAGCAGTCTGGTAGCTCGTTGGGCTCATAACCCAAAGGTCGGTGGTTCAAATCCACCCCCCGCAACCATTTACAAGCCCTGCCAACCCAAGAAAACCCAAAATAAGCGGAGTCTTCAGTTAACAGGCGTTTCGGATCGCGGCTCCCGTGGGCCATAGCCCCTGCCCAAAGCCAATTTTGCTACTTTGCTATTGGCGTCTCGCTTCGAATCCATCAGTGCATTTCCATACACGTTCATTGTGGTTGAGATTTGAGCGTGCCGCATGAGTTTCTCCTGAACTCCAAGCGGCGCTCCCGTCGAATCCACCCACGAGCGATACGTGTGGGGAACGTATGCCATCCGACACGGGAAAATGGACCTGCCGCTGCCCATCTTTCCTGGTGGACTTCAACGCGCTTTCCGGTCTCGTCCTGGCACCAGGCTCCAACTGCTGCAGAACATTTCGGACAGACTAGGAGACAGCAATCTGCCGGCCGAATGTAGTCCTGCTGGATTGGGCTCGCGTGAAAATGGCGGCCCGTGACGTAGCTAGGAAAAACCAGTTCAGATTTTGGCGCTTGTGCTCTCCAATCGAACAGCACTGACGCAAAGTCGGGGTCGAGCGGTAGTTCATCGTCCGAGTATTCAATCTTGACCGTCTTGATCCTGCCATGCACGACGGCTCTAGAAACTCGAATGACCAGACGTTCGAGATCGATATCCGCCCAGTGCAATGCCAAAACCTCCTCTGCCCGCAACCCTGACATTGGCTGACAACGGCCATTGTTCGATACGGTTGAGGCAGCAGTTCGAGCACTATGTAGTACTGCTCGACCGTAAGAATCAGCGGCTTCTTCTGCCGTTTGCTGATACCCGTCACTACCTCATCGGCTCAGCCAACTGTTAATGAGAAGCCCATCTTCCGGGTGTCCTGACTGAGCAGAGTCCAGAAATGCGTTACACGCGCATGCCGCGCTGCTACGTAAGGCCTCTTCCCTGGTTCCGCTTATGTTGCAGTTGCTGCACCTCAGCTTATTCTTGACGTGTGAAACTCTCCAGGACGGCTTGAGTTCAAACGGAGAACCCGACTTTGAGAACGGGATAATCATGGAAACGGAAGACAAAGTAGTCTCACTGAAGCCGATGGCGTTCGGCAGAATAGAAAAAAGAAACATCCCGAAACCGGACGCGCCAGAAATAGCGCCGAGAAAGAAAACTCAAAACCTAAATCGAAGACAGCGATTTCACAGTCGTGGGCGTGGGTACTTCGGCAAGCGGTTTGGAAGCCTTTACGGAATTGCTGAAAGCTCTGGCGGATGACCCGGGAATGACCTTTGTTTTGATTCCCACCTCGATGCTGGGCACAAGAGCTCCATGCCGTACATGCTATCGCGCTCCACCCAGATGAAGGTTGAGGAAGCGTAGTACGGTATGCGGGTGAAGGTTGACCGGGTATACGTCATCCCGCCAAATACCGAGATGTCCCTTTCGGGTAAAATTCTCACGAAGAGGAAACTACGTGTTCGCGTATTGCAAATCTCACAAGATCTGAATTGGACTTGAGTCCGAACTCTTCCATAATGCGGTACTTGTGAAAAGCGACGGTCCGCGGCGTGAGGTGCAAAAGTTCGGCCGTTTCTTTCATCGTTCGACCTTCTGCCAACAAATGCAAAACTTCTTTCTGTCGAGGCGTGAGCTGTTTCGTGTGTTCAGGCCTGGGGTCACGCACGAAGTCGTCCATCAATTTTTGCGCGATAAGAGGTGTGACATAGGACTTTCCCTTTAGTATCTCCCGCACCGCTCTGATCAACTCAGTTCCCGTCGATTTTTTCAGCAAATATGCCGATGCCCATTGCCGCAACGCTTCACGGGCAATCTCGGAGTCTTCGTTCATCGTCAGCACAACTAGCTTAGCCCGAGGAGCAAGCGCTCTCAGCTCCCGACCTGCTTTCATGCCACTCAGAAGCGGCATTCCGATATCCAGAATGATGATGTCAGGCTTAATCTCGGCTGCGGTGTCCAATAAAGCTTGTCCATCGGAAACGACACCGACAACTTCGAATTCGGGTTCCAGAAGTTTGCGAAGACCTTCAACAACCAACGTGTGGTCGTCCGCCAACAGAACGCGGGGTCGCCCCATTGTTGCCTCCGCGAGATCGGGTGCCTTCACCCTGCATATTGCAAACCCGCTGCAACCGGAAATCGATCAGTCGCATGCGCAAATCGACAATGTGCCACAGGACAGTTGACCAAAGCCTATCCGTTTGGAGCCATTGTAAATACTGTTAACACTTACAGCAGCAACGAATTGGGGTTCGAACGACGTGAATCGGTTGCCTGCCTTGGGCGTCTCGATTTTAGGGTAGGGAATGATGCAGCTTCAAATCCATTTACATGATGATTCACTCTGGGATTTGTCGAGCAACGAAGATTTTGTTGTCTTCTACTTTACTTGGTGAAGCCGGTGGATCCCAGTGATCGTTCCAAGCCTGAAATCCTACATGGAGCTTTACTCCGAAAGAATCACAGAAGCTCCTGGTCCATTTCCCGGCCCCGCTCATGCAACGCGGAGTGTCAAAAGCCCAGTCATTCTGTCAGTTTGTCGTGGAGCAAACTGTCAATTATCACAGAGCGATCTTTTCGCAATATTACAGTTTCGTCAGCGTGATTGAGGAGGTACAATTCCGGCAATCAGTTTTCGTTGGGGAGTAGTACGTGGAGGGTGTATGTGCGTTACCAGCCGATCAAGAGTCATTATTGCCGACGATCATGTTCTGGTCGCGGCAGCGCTGAAACAACTATTAACGAACCATTTTGAAGTGGTGGCTACAGTTCACGATGGTCGCTCGCTGATTCAGGCGGCGCAGACTTTTTCTCCCGACGTCATTCTCGTGGACATCAGCATGCCGCTGCTAAATGGGTTGGATGCCGCGGAGCGAATCAAACGTGCAAGTCCATCCACCAAAATTATCTATGTCACGATCAACCATGATCCCGAGCTCGTTGCGGAGTCATTGCGTCGGGGCGCCGATGGTTATCTATTAAAGACCGCAGCCGCATCCGAGTTGGTTGCAGCGGTCAAATGCACGCTCGCCGGGGGTTGCTATGTTTCGCCAGCTCTAGAAGCTCAGACTGTGCAACCTCAGTCATCGGAACGTACGTCCGATCGTTTCACTGACAAGCTGACCGAGCGGCAAATCGACGTGTTGCAACTGCTTGCCGAAGGCCGTTCGATGAAAGAGGTCGCGAGCGTATTGAACCTTACGACCCGAACAGTGGCCTTTCACAAGTACCGATTGATGAATGGACTTGGATTGCGCAACGATGCGGAAATTGTTCAGTACGCCGTGCGCAATCATATGCTGGCAGCATAAAGATGCGGGTGATGGCGAGCGTTCGAACAAGGTAAATGCTCCTTGTTATGCGCCGCCATTTTCCTCAGGGACTCTATTTATTGTTTGCCATCAATGCGGTTGATTGTTCGGAGTATGGTTCCTTCTAGGCGGCGCCGAGATGTTCTCGGGTGCGAATGACACGGGTCTTTCCCTGATTCTGCGACGTCTCACTGAACAAGGAGCGATAGATCCGGCCTCCTAAAACTCCGCCCAGCATCGGTGCCAACCAAAAGAGCCAGAGTTCCCAAACTGCCCATCCACCCACAACAATTGCGGGTCCGGTGCTGCGCGCGGGATTTACGGAAGCATTGGTTATTGGTATGTCGATCAGGTGAATGAGGGTTAGACCAAGGCCTATTGCAATAGGAGCGAAACCCTGAGGGGCACGAATATCCGTCGAGCCGAGAATGATGAACACGAAGAAAGCCGTCAGAACCAGCTCGGCGACAAAACATGCCAGCACGCCGTAGCCCCCCGGTGAGTGTGCTCCGTATCCGTTCGAGGCGAACCCAGTGCTCAAATCAAAACCTGTCTTCCCGCTTGCTATCACGTACAATACGCCAGCCGCGGCACAGGCGCCGGCTAACTGAGCTGCAACATAGGGAAGGAATTCCGAAGCGGGAAATCTGCCGCCCGCGACCATTCCGGCAGAAACAGCCGGATTCAGATGGCAGCCGGAGATGTGCCCGATCGCGTAGGCCATTGTCAACAGGGTCAGACCAAAGGCGAACGCCACGCCCAAAAACCCAATTCCCAGGGACGGAAACGCCGCCGACAGAACTGCGCTGCCACAGCCGCCAAACACCAACCAAAATGTTCCGATGAATTCTGCCAACGTCCGTTTGCCGAGACTCATTTCATTTCTCCTGAATTCACTCGCTCTACTTTCCGGCGTGTATGTCATCAGAAAACGGCATCCACGAAACTGCACAACTGGTGCTGTCACCTGAACATCGTGAATGTGTCGCCTTCTTACTGCACCACACAAGGGAGAAAGAGATCTGTTTCTCTTCTTCAATGATGAGTGGGTAACGCGACTTGGCCCACTTGTTCTCCGTCGTCATCAGAGCCCTGTTGTGAAGACGATTGCCCACCGATGTTGCTGATGAGTTGAACTTCAACACGGCGGTTTTGTTGGCGGCCGTAGGGGGTTTCATTTGAAGCAATCGGTTTATCGTCACCCAAGCCGATAGCATGCACCCGATAGGGAGGTACGCCATATTTCGCTGCAAGATATCGCACAATCTCTCGTGCCCGTCTCTGACTTAACTCGTAGTTGTAATCCTTGTCACCGGCGTTGTCCGTGTTTCCCTCGACTACGACGATGTAGCTTTTCGCAGTCGATATTTGACCGCCCAACTGATCAAGTTGCTGTTCCGCCTGCCGGGTTAGCCCGCTGTTGTTAAAACTGAACTGCACGAGTGTTTGCGCGACCACGCGATATCTCTCCAGACTGGAGACTGCAGCGACGAGGCCGGTTGTTCCCCTTTCACAGCCATTCGCCGCGTCTTGGGCCTTTTCCGCCTGCGTGCTCGCATCAGATGTCTTTTGAGCGAGCTGGTCAACGTTCGCGCTGGCAGCTTGGATCGCCTGTTGCGCACGCGAATCGACATCCTTAATTTGTCTTGTGTTTTCTGCCGTGAGCTGGTCCAAATCGTTCACCTTGTTCAGAACCGGTGTTACCTGTTGGCGAACGTAGCTCTTCTTAGCGCAGGCGCTGAATGAAACGACCGTGATCATCAATATGCATGAAAATAGAAGTTTGTTCATACACAACTCCTTCGGGCCGGCACCACGTTGTGCGAATCCCATGTCTTGATCTACGTCGTTGTTGAGTGTCTGTCACCTGTCATGCTTGACAGAAACTGATGTGCTCTGGCCATTCCGAGCGACACTCTGTTCAGCGATCGTCTCCGGCCGCGCTGGCAGAGAGATGATGAAAGCGGCGCCGGCACCCAGGGTGCTTCTAACGCGGATTTTCCCGTTGTGCTCGCGCACGATCGCCTGCACGGTAGAGAGTCCCAGCCCAGTTCCCTTTCCAGCGGCTTTAGTGGTAAAGAAAGGATCGAAGATGGTGGTTTGTAAATGCGGAGGTATGCCAGACCCTGTATCAGCAACAACTATCGTGATGTAACGGCGGGCGGAATCAGCTATCAATTCTTCCGAGGCACCCGGTGCGGTTGAAATTGTCAACTGCCCCCGTGTGGGCATTGCATCTAAAGCATTCACAATCAAATTGATGAGCACCTGCTCTATTTGAGAGCGATCGGCTTGAATCGGCGATAGCCCTTCAGACAGGTTGGTATGAACTGAGATGGTTTGCCTCAACAGGGGATGTAATAGGTGTAAGACATCTTCAATCACATCATTGATCTGAAGGGTTTGTATCCGAAAACTTCGGGCCCGGCTAAATTGCATTAACCGGTTGACAAGCCCGGAAGCCGTCCTGGTTGCTGCTGATATCTGCTCGAGCCGAAACCGGGAACTTGGAGATTGTCCTGCCTCGCGCAAAGCTAGTTCCGCATTCAGCGAAATCGTATCGAGAATATTGTTGAAGTCGTGGGTCAGGCCGATTGCCAAGGCTCCGAGTGTTTCCATGCGTTGCAGTTGTGACGTGACCCTTCGCAATTGAACATCGCTCGTCTCATCAAGGGTGATTGCAAGTACCCCAGCCAAGCCAGCAACAGAGAAGGGGTATGCCCAGCCCAAGATGCATTTGGTATTCCCATCAGGCAAGATGACTCGAATTTCCTGTGATTCCACGCGTTCTCCGTTAAGGGCACGCATTACTGCAGAATCCTCCAGAGAGATCTCGTGCCCCATCGGATTTTCGAACCGATAACTTTGGCGCCAATCCTGAAAGCGCTGGCCTTTATGATCATCTATGCCGAACAGGTCCATAGCTGGGCGGTTCGCGAAAACAAATCGGCCCTGTTTGTCGATCACAGCGACAGCCGTACCAATGTCCTCAAAGATTGTTTGTAAAAGACCTGCGGGCTGGATCCCAAATACCGGCATGTGCGGCATTCCATCAGATTGAAATTACGAACAGCTTTGGGACAGCGGAACTGCCAGAAGTGACATATCCCTTAGTTCAATTCACTTTACTCAGTGGTTTCGGCAACTCAGCCTACAGTACTTCTGACAGTTCTCTCAGTTTGCGCAGAATGCTAAATAATGGACAACACCTTCAGGAAGGGGGTTCCGCACCTATGATTCGAATACTGATAGCTGATGACCACCAAATCGTAAGATCCGGCATGAGGACGCTCGTGGAAAGCCAGCCAGGCTGGACAGTCTGCGGTGAGGCTAGTGATGGACACGAGGCCGTCGGGCTGGCGAGTGAACTCAAGCCGGATGTAGTAGTTCTTGACTTCTTCATGCCCAGAGTTAACGGCCTCGATGCCGCACGACAGATTCTGCGCGACAATCGGGAGCAAAAGATACTGTTTCTTACTGTCATGGACTCTGAAGAAATCGCACGCAATATATTGGAAGTCGGGGCGAAAGGATACGTTCTGAAGTCAGACGCCGCTCATGACTTGGTCGCTGGCATCAATACATTGATCCACAATCGTTCCTATTTCACGACGCGAGTTTCGAATATGGTCCTCGAGGGTTTCCTAAGGCCAAATCCCGGCGCCAACAAAGCAAGTTCTGTCCTCACGATACGTGAGCGCGAGATTGTGCAGATGCTCGCAGAAGGGTACGTGACAAAGGAAGTCGCCGTAATGCTGAACATGAGTGTGAAAACGGCGGAAACGCATCGCAGTAACATCATGCGCAAGCTTAAGATTCACTCTGTGGCCGAGTTGGTGTTGTATGCAGTTAGAAACAATCTGGTTCAAAATGCGTCCTCCAGCTGGTGGCACACCGCCGCCGCTGCGTAAAGAGCGGGGAGTTTCTGTTGTGCGTTGAGGAAGCTACACGGAGGAGAAAAGAACACGCTCGAAGGGAGCCGCTAACGGCGATGCTCGTCCGCTCGAACGCGCTAACGATCGGTCGCCGCAAACTGTCTGTACTCTTTGTCTCGTCGCCTTCATCGGATCTGAATCAAACCGAATGAACGAAAAATCTCAAGCTACCGCGCTCGGTCCACGTAATAAACGAGTGATGACGTCCGAATCTCGGCGCCACACTCCGGGCAGGCAACCATGCCGCGCCTGACAGCTTTGTCTTTCCGGGGCGACAGGACCTGGTCGTTTTTCTTCTACGCCCAAAATCACTGCTATTGCTCGCGCTTAAAGACTTTGACGGATTCCGGCGCTGCTGAAACTGTCAGAAGTGACAGTCCATTTATCAGCAGAACAAAATTGAAATCTTAACTGAACCCATGCGTCGCTTTACAAAGCTCCTGGATCAAGTTAGCATTTCGCCGCATATACCGGACCCTGGTTGCTCCACAAAAGAAAGCAGTTCTGCTTTGATTCCCATGCTGCAGCATCCCGAGACCGATTCCTATGTTCATGATATTCCTAGGACGTTCGTGGCGGCCTTGGCAGTTGCAGCTGGCTATTATGTGGGCACTCTCTTCGGCTTCGCGCTGACTCCCGCAGGGAGCACGATCTCAGCTCTCTGGCCATCGAACTCCATTGTCATGGCTGGCCTTCTACTCGCGAGTCCACGTAGATGGCCCCTTATGCTGTTTGCCGTGCTTCC